>NZ_JNAC01000009.1:0-129469 GCF_000722555.1 Sphingobium sp. DC-2
AATGGTCGTGATAGATGATTATGTCTGGCTGGTAGCTCATCACTCAATCCTTTCTGCGCTGCCCGTGAGTGCCCGGTAGGCAAGCGCGTTACGCCGGGCCGTGGGAGGGGTTATCGAAAGCGCCGTTCTCTCTGCATTCGCATCAGGGCAGAGCGCGGGCTTTCCTCCGGCTTGATGTCGTAGCTGCAACCGATGCAGCCGCCCTTCCAACTGCCTGCCCGCTCGCCAACTTCGCCGCTGAACTGCACGTCGATGCTGTCAAAGACGCGCTTCGGCATGATGGAACGGAGAAAGCGGCGGAAGCGAATAGGGCCGAACCACTGCCTGCCATGGAAGGCGCGGCGGCGGGTGATAGTCGCCTCCACCTCTTGCACCTCGCCAGACTGAAGCATGTAACGGTAGGGGTGAACTTCGCTCCACTTCTCCGGGCCTACGGGGCCGGTATAGCGATGCAGCGGGTTCGGATGCTGGCGCGACCATGTGTTTTCCGGATGGCTGCGGTCATCGTGCCAGTTCAGGTCCGTGCCGAGATATTCGGTGCGGATATGCTCAAGCCCCCAAGGCCACCACAGCATCTTGGACCGCTTGCCCCAATGCAGGTGCAGGCCTTCTTCCGAACTGCTAAAGCCATATTGCGAGCGATCCATTCCGTAGTCACCGCCCCGGAAGAAGCGGCGCGTCCAAAGCGGCAGCGGCGCGAACCAGGTGAAGAAGCCGAAGCCCAGCATCAGGGACGGCCTATCGTCATCAATCATGTCGCCATAGAACACAGCCTTGCAGGCCACAGTCTTGTAGCGATAGCCAATCTCGCCAACCTTCGTGCGGACAGAGCCGTCACCAGCCCAATAGGTCGCGCCGAGTAACTTGGCCCACAACGGCATCTTTGGCTCGCGGCCATATGTTTCGAACGGTGCGCTCACGCCCGCACCTCCGCCTGCTGCTTGTCGCGGGCTTGTGCTTTGCGGCGAGCGTTCGCGGCCACCAGCGGGGCCATGATCTTCGCCAGCTTCGCTTCCTTCTCGGTCAGGAGGGCGCGGTAGCTGTCGCGTTCTTCTGTTAGCCTCTGAATAGTCGCCTGATAGGCACGCGATGCAGCGGCATATTCCGCCCTGCTGACCGTCTCTTCCTTCGGCTTGCGTTTGAATAGGTTCATGGGTGATCCCCTTTAAGCTGCTTCCGCGCCTTCCCGGCGCAAATCCTCGACATCGACGCCAAGCCACTTCGATAGGGTGGCCAGCGCCCAGGTGACGTATTCCGCCCGCTCTGGTTCGGTCATGCGGTGGAAGGCGGTCGATGCGGCGTCGTAGTCCTTCACCTTGTCACCGCTCGGCAGGGTGACGACCGGGACGAGGCCGTAGCGATCCTTCAAAATCTTGTGCAGGAGGCCGGTGGTCAGGGCGTCGCCCTCAATCCGCTCGCTCAGCATCGGCGTCACCATGCCCAGCACGGCCCAATAGAGGCCATTCCGGCGCACGTTGCCACCAACCGCCGTGATGCGGACGCGGACAGGTTTGTCACCCACGTTCGCCATCGCTTCCTCTGCTGCCCGGTTGGCAGGCCGCAGCGAGCCAAACACGCGCTTGAACAAGAGAGGCGGATTGTCATCAGCCATTCCAATTCTCCCAACTCTTCACTGCGATGGCGATCAAATCCACGCCGGTTGCTTCCTGAAACTTCGCTTCGCTGCCGAGCAGATGGACGCTGGCGTCGCCCATGTTATGGTGGCTGGCGCAAAGGACCGCGACGTAGCGATGATCGCGCTGCCGGGTCTTTTGCGGGAGGCGGGCAAGGATGTGGTGGATCACCGTATCCCCTGCCCCACAGACCACACATCGGCGCTCCAAACTGCTCCAGTAATCCTTGACGAGCCTGTCAGGAAACCGGCCCTTCGCCTTCACCCGCCCGTGCTGGACGCGCCCCTCGTTCCTGCGGGGTTCCTTCCGCTTTTTAGGAAGAGGGGAGCGCCGCATCAGCATCAGAACGGCACTTCGTCATCGAGATCGGCGGGGGACTGATTGCGCGGGCTTTCCCGGCGACCGAAGCCGTCCTGATTGCGATGCGTCAGCCTATCGTCCTGCTGTTGGCCGCTCGCACCATCGAGCATCACCAGCTTGGCATCGAAGCCCTGCAAGATGATCTCGGTGGAATAGCGGTCATTGCCCGATTGATCTTGCCATTTGCGAGTGGCCATCTTGCCAGACACAAATACCTTGGAGCCCTTGCGGAGGAACCTCTCGGCTACCCCGGCAAGCCCCTCCGAGAAGATCACGACGCTGACCCACTCGGTCTTTTCGCGGCGTTCACCTTGCTGATCCCGCCATTTCTCCGTGACGGCCAAGCGAAGGTTGCCGATCTTCTTTCCGGCCTGTGTGGAACGAAACTCAGGGTCTGCCCCAAGGTGTCCGATGAATTGGCACTGATTGAGCATTATGCTGCCTTCCGGTAGAGCGCGGTCAGGGCGGCCACATCGGCATCGACCTCCGCGAGAAATTCAGTGACCATCGCCTCCAGTTCAGCGATGCGGGCGTCGTCGCGATGGTGGCGCTTGACGAACAATTGCAGTTCTTCAGGCATCCGAGGATCGAACGACACGAAGTCGCACCACTGGCGGCCGGTGCAGGCCATTTGCCAATCCATCTGGCCGATATACTTGGCCGGGATCGCCTGCCCCTTCAGCGTGTCGATGTGGGTGGCGGTGTTCGGACACTTGATCTCGACCAAGCCGTCATCGCCAACCAGACCGTCAGGTGACGCGCCGCCCATGTCGATCCGGGGGTGGATCACAAAGGCTTCCTCGACCACTTTCTGGCCGTGCAGGAAGGCGTAGGCGGTGCGCGCCTGCTCCTCGGTATCAATGCCCCACTGCATGGCGGCATTGGTGAAGCTGTCCTGCTGCTGACCCGTGAGTCGTTCTGCCACAAGCTGGGCGCGGTAGTTCGCCCTGCCCGCTCCCCAGCCCGTCTTGGTCTTGGCGCACACATCAGCGATGCGCGATGCAGTGACCTTGCCCAAGCGGGCCGCGAACCAATCTGCGCTACGCTGCTCCATCACGCGGCCTCCTGCACAGGTGCGGCAAGGGTAGGCTTGGCCTTCAGCGCCTTTAGGGCGTGCTCAAAGCGGCTTGCCGGAAGCTCCGGGAGCGCGTCGATCTTGTAGAACTTGCACAGCACCTCAAGATCAGCGCCAGTCCGCTCTACCTCTTTGCGAAGGTCGGCAAGCTGCTCCGGCGAGACATGGGCAGATACAACCTCATGCGTCGTCGCGTCTGCGTCATTGTCACCCTCAGTTGGGATGGCGAACGCCTGAAAAGCGGCGTACTTGTATGCTGCCGACATGGCTTTGTTGGTCGCCTTGTCGCCGCTGTCCATCGCCTCGCCAAAGGTGCGGACCGTGTGCTTGCTGCCATCTTCGGCCGAGACGAAATCAAATTCGGCTTCGACCGTCACATAGAAGATAGCGTTGCCCTTGGCGGACTTGCGCTCCACCACTTCACGGCTCAGCATTCGAGGGAGGATGCACAGGCCATGCTTGGCGAGTAGCGGCGACAGGGCATTGTAAACATCATCGATGCCGCGAAACATGTAGCTGGCACCGGGGGTCTGATTTTTGCGGTTCTTGCCGATGCCTTCCTTGGCAAGCTCGCCCTGAATGCAGGCGATGGCCTTATAGACGCTCATTTGGCGCTCCTTTCGAGAAAAACGGCCTCTCCCCCGGCAATCTGCTGATGCAGGCTCATGACAGGGCCTCCTTCTGCAACCATGCGGCGCGGTGCTGCTCGGCAAGGGTGACGGGCGGTTCGCTGGCAGCGTCCTCGGCTTGGCGTTCGGCAGCGTCGGCCAGTTCGTCATCGGTCATTGCGCGCCAGCCAGTGCCTTCACATGCCTCGCAGTCACTATGGGCAAGCGACAGGACGCCGTAGCCGTCGCAATCCGGGCATTCGTTCTCAGGCGTGAATCCGTTGAGGTAGTGCATCAAGACCTCCCTTCGATTGCATGGTGAAGGCACTCTTCCAGTGCCTCGGCGCAGCGGCGGTTGTAATCGCGGAGTTCCATATTTCCGCTGGTCGCGGCTTCGCGCCAAAGCCTGAGCTTGTCCTCAAGCAGTTCGATGTGATCCTGACGCATCGTCACGCCCAATACTCCCACCATGTCTTGTCGTCTGGATTGAGGCGGAACGTGCCGCGACGAGTGCGGTGGACATTGCGGAGCCACGCCCATTTGCCGCTTGTGAGGCGAACAGGATGCCATGCGAACCAAAGGTCACTCATGGTTGCCATCCTCCAGTTCGATGGCGATCAGCAGCTTGTGGCCGCGCAATTCCGTGACGCCGCGCTCTTTCAGCGCCTCGGCAATCAGGTCATATGCTTGACCGAACCGGCCATCCTTCCATCCGCCATCGCCCTCGTAGGCTGCGCGTTCCGGGATCATGTCGCTCATGCCTCATCCTCCCAATGCTTGCGGGGGTTGGCTCGCTCTATGGCGGCATCCATTCCACGGTTGATTTCAAGCTGGCGGCGATCAGCATCTGCATCCACTTGAGCGCGGAATGCCTCGTCGTCCCAGTAGCGGCGAAGGGTCGGGATAGGATCGACCTCAAAGATTTCGCTGTGGCGAGTCATGGTTTCACTCCCAACATGCGGAAGAAATTGCGGCGGTAGTTCTCGGTCCTAAGCGCGTTCACCACGCCAAGCTGGCGGGCGTACTGGCGGCTCATGTGGCCGTGGCGGGCCTCTATGGCGTTCAGCTTGTCCGCCTCAGGGGCGATGGCTTTCCATGCGTCCTTGGTGCCAAGACGGGGATCGAAGCTGGCGGTGGGGATGGGCTGGTGCTTCATGCCGCGCCCTCCCGCACCTTCTGCGAGGCTTTAAGTCGCTGCTCCGCATGCTTCTTGCAGTGCGGGCCGTAGCTTTCGTTCTGCAATCCACGCAGGATTCCATCGGCGCGCTTGCTGCACATGCGACAGGTCGAGTAAGCCTCGAACCAACGGAGGTTTGGTGTTTCAGCCATCACCAGGCCCCCTTGCCAAACACAGCGAGATTGACCGCGAACACTGACAGCGCGAACACTGCCAGTAGGCATGGCGTAATCACCGGATGCGGCTTGTCGCGCTCTGCCTCGCGGCGGTCGCATTCGTCAGCCCATGAATAGGCGTTGATCCATGCTTGCGGCGCTTCATTGGTGTGGCGAGCCTGTCGGAGAGAGCGGGTCATGCTGCTTCTCCGGTGGCTTTGGCGATGGCAGCGCGGGCGCGATCCAGCGCAGGGCGAAATTCTGTTTCAAAGTCGCCCGTTTCGTAGACGCGCTCTAACTCGACCAGCGCAGCGAGCATTTCCTTTCCCGCCGCCATTATACGGGCACTAGCCAGCAACTCGTCGGTCGGCAGTTCAAGGACCGGCCCAAGCGCGAATATCGGAGTGCGCGGTACTTCCCGGCTGATATAGCCAAGCGGCCAATCTTCCCCGAGGAAGTCTGTTCCGAACGCGCCGTGCGGCTCAAAAACCCAAGCGCCTTCTGTTGTCGGCGTATGCGATGCCTTAGACATCTGTTTCACTCCTTACGGAATATCTGATCTTCATGGCTGGCCCGGTGCGGGACCGGGACAGAGCAGAAGTCAGCGAAGGGCGCACATCCGTTCGATCAGGTCGCTTGCGGATGCCTGCAATTCAGCGACGGTTGGTTTTAGGGCGGCCCATGCGGCGTCCCGTGCGGCGTCCCATGCGGCGTTCCGTGCGGCGTCCCGTGCGGCGGCCCATGCGGCGTCCCATGCGGCGTCCCGTGCGGCGGCCCATGCGGCGTTCCCTGCGGCGGCCCGTGCGGCGGCCCATGCGGCGGCCCCTGCGGCGTTCCCTGCGGCGTCCCATGCGGCGTCCCCTGCGGCGTCCCGTGCGGCGTCCCATGCGGCGTTCCCTGCGGCGGCCCGTGCGGCGGCCCATGCGGCGTTCCCTGCGGCGGCCCCTGCGGCGGCCCATGCGGCGTCCGCATCTTTCCTGATAGCCTTGAGCGGCTCCATGATCGGCGCGAAGCCAGCAACGTCAGTGATTTCAGGCAGGCCAGCAAGAACGTCAGCTTGCGAAGTGAGGCCAGCCAATCGCAGCCAAGCCGGAGTGTGAACGCGGATCAACCAGTCCGTTGCCATGATGGCGCGGCGCTGCGCGACTTCCTTGGTGGAGCGAGTGCCTACCGTTTTGGTGATGAGCGGCAGTACGAGGCGGTTGCGATCTTCGTCGTTCAGCGTGTCGTTCCATGAAACCATGAAAGCGGTGATGACCGGGCAGGCGCACTTCGGATGATAGGACCACGGCTCGCCAGTGATGTAGGCGACCGCTTCCATCGCGCACATCTGGCCGCTGGCTTCGTCATGCGCGCCACCGGACAGGCCACGCTCCATCACGAGGGCGAGTTTCGTTTCATCGATCGTCGGTGCTGCTGTCACTTGCTTCTCCATCGGTGTGCCGGGTGAACCGGCGACTGCCGGGTCTGCGTTTCGCTCACCGGCTGATGGAGGTGTTGTAATGCGGGTAGATACCCGCGTCAACGATTAATGTGGGTAGCTACCCGCTGTTTTGACAAAAAATATTTATGCGCAAAAAATCCCCGCCGCAGTCGTGCTGGGCGGGGTGCTTAATTCAGCCTTGGTTGAGCGGTTATCGCCGCCGTCTGAAATGGTCCTGGTATGAGCGCAGAACGATCCCGATCACCTCAACCTGCCCGTCTCCAAAGTGGTTTTCATCGGGCTTGCCAAGGAAAATGGGCTCCGCAAATTCATCCTGCGTGGATTCCGCATGCAGCTCGTAGTTCCCATCTTCGCGCAGGACGAGGCGCTTGCATGTCGTCTCATGTAAGGTGCCCTGATTGCGCTGGACGATAACAAGATCACCCGGCACGGGGCGTATACCCGCGCCATTGTAGGTGCGCACGCACTCAAGAACGGACCCGTGAGGAAAAATTCGATCCATCGACAGCCCCGCCACCTCGAGACCGAATCGCTCGACCTCGGGTATTAGCGGTGGCTGCACCTCGACCTCGTACTGTTCATCACTGCCCCATTCATTAGCCTCGCGCCACACGCCAGCGGCAACGACCCCAATAACGCGCATGCGATTTACAGCGGGTGAAGGCAAGCTATCGACCAAGAAAATTGTCGGGGGTAACCCTAGGGCAACAGCGATTCCTGCCGCTGTTTCGATCGTGACTTTCTTGTCCTGGCCGCGTGACATGATGTCACGAACCAAGTCAGGGTTTTTACCCTCCGACGCGGCAAGGGACAGAGCGCGGCGAGAGAACCTCTTGCCGGGGCCGGTGTTCTCCAAGATTGCGCGCTTGAGCGCTGCAACGTCGATCTTTCGTCCTTCCGTCATGCGGGGCGTTGTTGCGCAAGACGATACACCCCTCAATATCGGGGCGCTACCCGCACAAAAGTATTGCATGCGGGTAGCTACCCCTATATCAATGTGGGTATGCAGACGAACATCCTTTCGGAAATCGAAGCTTTCATCGCCGCACACGGTATGGCCGAAAGCACCTTCGGGCGCGAAGCCTTGGGCGACTGGCGACTGATTGAAGAGCTGCGAGGCCGCAATGGTCGCCGCCCCCGTCGCCTGTGGCCTGAGACCGAAGCTAAGCTGCGTCATTTCATGGCGACCTATCGGCCCGTTGCGAAAGCGCGCGCAGCATGACGCCCGCCCGCCTCCTCACCATAACCGCTCTCGCCCTCATAAGCTGGGCAATCCTCCTCCTCGCCATCCGTGGCTCTATCGCTGTTCTGGAAGGGTAAGGGATGGCTGACTGGCAACTCGAGCTGTTCCACTGCCTTGTGCAGACAACTTCTGGCCCGCAGCGCAGGACGCTCGGCGGTTGGGTCCGCGAGCCGTTCGCAATCGATCCACGCCTCTATTTCGATGACAATCTGGAGGCGATGCAAAAGGGTTGGGTCATAACCCACCTCCCCACCGGCTTCATTGTTCGCGGCGTAAAAGGTGATTTGGAACAGGCCAAACTCGTCTGCGACTGCCTGCTTGAAGGCGATGATTGGGATTTCGTCGATGTAGCGGTCGCGCAGGGCAAAACCGAGCGCGTCAGGGCTTTGATGAGCCAGTTCCCCATCATCTGTGCACCAAGCCAATTTGAAAGCGCCCTCTGGCTCGACCGGGACGGAGAGTAACCCATGCAGAACGCTCGCAATCGCCTGCCGCAAAAAGACGGGGCCAGCCAACCGACTGGCCCACGCCAAGGTTGCCTGACCGAAGCCGGGTCGCACGTTAGCCCCGGTCAGGTTTCCGCAAAGATCCGCGCCCTCTTCGACGTGATCGGCGAAGGCGCTTTCCCCTTCCCCGATGGTCGCATCCTCCAGCTTAAACCTGAGAGGGTGAAGATTTTCCGTATTCATCGAGAGGTCCAATAATGTTCCGTGAAGCCAATGTCTTATCCCGCCGTAACAGGCCCACCACAAAGTCCTACCGCGCTGCGGTAAAGCGGATCGTCCTCAATTTGCAGGCTCAGCACGACTTGACGGACGGTGAACTGGCCGAGCGCCTTGGCTGCTCTGCTGGCACGGTGAAGAATGCCCGCAATGAAGCTGGCAATCTCGACGGCGTGACGTTGCTGAATGCTGAATATGAGTTCGGCTCCGGCGCGATCGACCCCGTCATGGAGCTTGGTGGCTCCCGCGCTGTTCCTAAAGGCGCGCATTGCGATAGCGACTTCAACCCCGCCCTGCCGCTGTCTCAGGCACTGACAGCCATAATCGCCACGCAGCATGAGAACAGCCCCGGTGGCCCGCGCACACTCAGTGAGGAAGTCGCGCCGATTATGCAGCAGCTTCGCGAGGCCCGCGCAACGCTGGACCGTCTGATCCTTATGGGAGAGCGCGCATGAGCCAGAACCGCTCCACCGCAGTCATGCAGCGCCGCGTCGAGGCGCACGATTCCCTCGACGACTTTCCGACGCCGCCATGGGCGACCCGCGCGCTGTGCGAATGGCTGTCAGGTCGCCAGATGCGCCGACTGGAAACTCTATCCTGCCGCGAGCCTGCGGCCAATCGCGGGCATATGGTCAAGCCGCTGCGTGAATATTTCGCCAGCGTCGAGGGTTCGGACATCTTCGATTACGGAGCAGGATTCCCGCAGGCCGACTATCTGTTTGGCCCTGCCCCCGCCTCTGTCGATTGGACAATCACAAACCCGCCGTTTCGCCTTGCTGAGCAGTTTATCGAGCGGATGCAGGCCACGAGCCGCGAAGGTTGCGCTGTCATCGTGCGCGCCGCGTTCCTTGAAGGCCAGGGCCGGTATGAGCGACTGTTCGCTGCGAATCCTCCCTCGCATGTGCTGCAATTCACCGAGCGCGTGGTCATGCACAAAGGAAGGCTCGCGCCGGAAGGTTCGACCGCCACCGCATATGCTTGGCTGGTCTGGATGGGCGATTCCCAATCCACGCGGCTGAACTGGATCGCTCCGTGCCGGAAGCGCCTGGAGCGCGCCTCAGACTATGCAGGAGCCGCCGCATGAAGACCATGCAGGACGCCCTTGCCACAGCTGCGCGGAAGGAGCGCGGCAACGTCTATCTGCACGGCACCAGCGGCGAGGAATATGCCCGCCGCCGCGACAACGCCATCCGGGTGATGAACGCCAACGGCTGCGATGATGCAGAGATCGCGCTGGAATTGAGCCTGCATCCCAAGACCGTTCGCAAGGTGCTGCGGGAGAGTGGCCGGTGATCCGCCTCATCCGCCAATGGGCCGCGCGCCGTCGCCTTGCCCAGCACCGCAAAGCCAACATCGCCCGCATGGCCGCCGCACCCCGGCGCGATCAGTGGGGACGGTTCGTAAAGAGGAAAATCGCATGACCATCAATGTTGCCGCCGACCAATTAAGGCTTTTCGTGGAACGCTACGAACGTTTGGACGAGGAATCCAAGGGGCTGGCCGAAGACAAGAAGGACGTGCTGCTGGAGGCTAAGGCCAATGGCTACTGCGTCAAGACGCTCCGCAAGATCATCGCCCTGCGCAAAATGGACACCGCCGCCCGCCAAGAGGCTGAAGCGATGCTGGCCACCTATATGAACGCGCTCGGAATGCAGACAGGCTTCGACTTCTGATGTCCGGTTTCCGCCCTTGGCAGGCCACAGGCAAGACGAAGCATAGCGTTGCTGTGAAGTCGTCCTGCGCGAACGGCCATGAGCATGACAGCAAGCGTGAGGCAAAGCGCTGCGACCAGTTACACATGCTCGCCAAGGGCGGGGCCATCTCTGACATCGTGAGCCAGCCCTTTTACGCCTTCGGCACCGCGAAGATGGCGAACGGCCACCGCGCCGGGGTCACGCTCGATTTCGGATATACCGAAGACGGCAAGCCCGTGGTCGAAGACGTGAAGGGCGGCAGCAAAAAAGCTGACAGCCGCGACTGGCCGCTGCGCAAGGCAATGTTCGCCTATTTCTACCCAGGCATCGAACTGCGCGAGGTGCGCAAGGTATGAGCAATGTCGTTCGCCTCCATTCGCGCACTGAAGTCGAGCGCCTGTGGGATGAATATGCGGCCCTCGCCCGTGAGCTTGTGCCGGGCTCACCGCGGCTGACCGATCGCCAACACATTCAGGCCACTGCCCGCGCCATGAGCCGGTTCCAGCGCGCCTTCCTCGCAATGGAGAACGGGCGTTGATTGAGGGGCAGAAGATTGAAGCCGTCCGTAACGTCGAGGCGGAGGCCGCGCTGATTGGCTCCATGCTGATCGATAATCGATGGATCGACCGCGTTGCGGACAAGCTGACGCCGGATGATTTCTTCGAAGCTCTGCATGGGCGCATCTTTGCCGCTTTGATGAAGGAAGCCGCGACCGGCCGCACCGTGACTGCGGTAACGCTCAAGCCATATTTTCATGATGACCCAGCGCTGATCGAATTGGGTGGCATGGGCTATCTGCTCAAGCTCACTGGCGACAGCGGCATTCTGCTGACCGCGGCGGGCGCGATCGAGCAGGTCGCCACTATGGCGAAGCGCCGCCGTCTGATCGATGGGCTCACTAACGCCGCAATGCTGGCCTCCACCCTGGAAGCAAGCAACGAGGAGGTTGTCAGCGCCGCGGATGCTGCCCTTGCCGACATGGGCGATCATGACGATGGCGTCGTGCAAATCTCTGCGGGCAAGGCCTTTGACGAAATGCTCGCCGCCTACGATGAGCCGACCAGTGGCGTCACCTGCGGGCGCATCTCCTGCATTGATGAGCAGCTAGGCCCCATCCGCAAGCATCATCTTGTCATTGCAGGCGGACGCCCAGGCATGGGCAAGACAGCCTTCGCCCTATCCTATTCGATCGGTGCCGCGGCGAATGGTCATGGCGTGCTGTTTGTCAGCCTGGAAATGGCACGCGGCGAACTGATGCAGCGCGCCACCGCGGATGTCTGTTTTGATGGACATTGGGGCATCCCTTACGATGTGATCCGCGACGGCAGGTTCCGCGGCGCTGATGACCGCGCCCAGGTTCGCGAGGCTGCGCAATTCTTCAAGGGCCTCCCCTTCCATATCGTGGATGCCGGATCGCTGACGATCAGTCGCCTCAACATGATCGTGCGCCGGTTCAAGCGGCGCATGGAGGCCGCGGGCCAGAAACTTGAACTGGTCGTGGTTGACTACCTCCAGCTTCTCCGCCCTGACCATCGGTGCAGCCCCTATGAGGCTGTTTCGGAAGTCTCCCGCGGGCTGAAGGCCATTGCCAAGACCTATGACGTTGGCGTGATGGCGCTGGCCCAGCTTTCCCGCGAAGTGGAAAAGCGCGAGGACAAGCGCCCGATTCTGTCGGACCTTCGCGACAGCGGACAGATCGAGCAGGACGCAGATGCGGTCGTGTTCCTGTTCCGCAAGGAATATTATCTGCGCAAGGCGCTGCCGGATGAGACGGACCCGAACTATGCGACCCTCGCTGCGGCCCTGGAGGTCGTGCAGGGCCAGATAGATCTGATTGTCGCCAAGCGCCGCAATGGGGTCGAAGGCACCGCGCACGCCCGCTTCCATGGTCGGTTCCAGTGCGTGAGGGATGCTGCCTGATGGCCGCCGCGGCCCCTTGGATGAAGTTCTACCCGCAGGATTGGCGGGCGGATGAGAAACTGCGTATGTGCAGCCTCGCCGCCCGCGGCCTGTGGATGGAAATGCTCGCGATCATGCACCGGTCCGAGCGCTATGGCCAACTCCTGATCGGCGGACGCGTCCCGACTGACGCGCAACTCGCTGTGCAAGCAGGAGCGCTCCCTGACGAAGTTTCCGCCTTGGTGCGGGAGCTTGAAGACGCGGGCGTTTTCTCACGCACAGCCAGCGGCGCTATCTACTCGCGACGAATGACCCGCGATCATCGCAAGGCCGAAAATGCCCGTAAAAACGGCAAAAAGGGAGGCAACCCAAGCCTCGGAAATAAAACGGGAAAATCGGCGTCGGATAACCTACAGGATAAGGGTGGGGTTAAAGCCCAGAAGCCAGAGGCCAGAGGCCAGATAGAAGCTAACGCTTCTCCGCGTGCGAGCGGGGGAGACTTCAGCCTGGTAGAATTTTCCGCCGACCTATGCCGCGATGTCGGGGTGCCGCTCCCCGATCACGGCACCGCTGAACGCAATAGGCAAACAGTAGAGGCTTGGATCAAGGCTGGCGCTAACCAGCAACTGATCCGTGAAACCGTGACCGCCCGCCGCGCCACTCTACGCACGGTGCCGCGGTCGCTGGCCTTCTTCGACAATCCGGTGCGTGAGGCAATCGCCGTCAAGCAAACCGCCTCGACCAGCCCGGAAGCCGCCGCCGCTCTCCGCATGGCTGAGGGTATTTTGAGAAAAAGGGACGCCGCATGACCCCCACCCCCGTTACCATCGGAAAGGCGAAGCTGTATTTGGGCGACTGCCGCGACATTCTGCCGACGCTGCCCAAGGTGGACGCGGTTATCACGGACCCACCATATGGCACGACACAATGTGCTTGGGATGCTGTCATTCCGCTCGATGATATGTGGGCCGCGCTGGATCATGTCATCGCGTCAAACGTGCCCGTGGCCCTGTTTGGCACCGAGCCATTCTCATCTGCGCTTCGCCTGTCCCGGTCACGCCATTTCAAATATGATTGGGTCTGGAATAAGCCCAAGGGAACAGGCTTCCTCAACGCGAAGAAGCAGCCGCTCCGCAAACACGAGCTGATCAGCATTTTTTGTGACGGCCCGACACCATACTACCCGCAGAAGACGAGCGGACACGAGCGCAAGACCACATTCCGCGCCGCCCACCTGCAGACGGACGTGTACGGGCAAATGTCAGGTGATTATCACTATGACAGCACCGAACGGTATCCGGGCACAGTCCTGACCTTTTCGTCCGACACACAGAACAGTAGCCTTCATCCGACGCAAAAGCCGGTCGATCTGGTGCGCTACCTGATCAGGACATACACCCTCCCCGGCCAAACGGTCCTGGATTTCACCATGGGTTCTGGGACCACCGGAGTGGCGTGTCTACTCGAGGGTCGCGACTTCATCGGCATAGAGCGCGAGGAGAGCTATTTCGAGATTGCTTGCGGGCGGCTGCGCGTGGTGAGCGGCGAAGATGCTGGCCCGCTATTCGGAGCAGCCGCATGACATGGCCCGCGACAAGCCCCCTGCCCAACCCATCCGCTTCAACTGGAGCAAGCCCCGCGTGCCTGAATCTTCGTGCATCTGCGGCGCCCGTGAACCCTATCAACCCGGACGCCGACGCTGCTGGTCCTGCAAACGCCAGCACTCAATGGGGGAATTTAGCATGAATGTGGGAGGGGAGTGATGGTGGAAGTTGTGAAGCGTGGAAATCCGAAAGGTGAAGAGGTTAGGGAAACCACCTGCCCCAGATGCCTCAGTGAATTGCGGTTCAAGCGTAGCGAGGCTCGTCATGTGTCAGATCAGCGAGACGGCAATGCGCTCGTCATCACATGCCCGGTCTGCAACCGCGAAAACTGGATCGCGGCATGATCATCAAGTGGCACGATGATGGCTGGCGCAAGCGGTTCGCGCTGTTCCCGATCTTTCTGAGCGATGGGCCGAACAAACGCGTCATCTGGCTGCAATGGGTCTGGAAGCGGGGCATGTGCCTCTACACCCAAGTGAGCGAGACGGACCCACGCACCGATAGCGATCGAAGCGGCGAAGCCGTCGAGGGAGGCGCGCATGACAGCTAAAGCTTTAGCTATCCCAGCGTTGAGTCCTGACGACCTGCCCAGGTTCGAGGAAAAGCGTTCCAAGGCGACAGCGGAGGCTTGCTGGACATGGAATGCCGCGAAAACTCGCGAAGGTTACGGAGCTTTCTATCTGCAGGGTAAAATGTACCAAGCCCACCGGGTGGCAGTCAAAGTGGACGGCTACGCAGTTCCCACCAACGCGGTGATCGACCATATCTGCCGCAATCGCTCGTGCGTAAATCCAGCCCATCTCAGGACGGTCGATCGCAAGACCAATGTCCATGAAAACTCGGACGCTCCTGCACACATAAATTCGCTAAAGACCCGTTGCCCGGTCGGACACCCCTATGAGGGATACAACCTTCTAATTGAACGTGGGCGAAGGGTTTGCAGGGAGTGCAAGAACGAGCGCCAGAGACGGAGACGCTCGACCGAAGGCGAGAGCGCGGGCCTGAAGGGCATCGGCAAGAATAGCGTGGAATTACAGTCGGTTAACACCAAGAGGGAGCGCTGAAGGGGATGGGGAAGGGTCGCCCTGCAACAACACGAGCGCGGGTCATGAAATATTGGCACAAGCATGGACCTTGCTCGATCATGCAGATCGTGCGGGCAACGGGGGCTGACAGGAAGCATGTGCAACGGATGCTCCGCGTTCATGTCCCAGAGTTTCAGCCAAGGGCTGGAAGGCCTCGGCTAAATTGCCATTAACTCAATAAGATGATATATAAGTCGGGCCGGAAACGAGGCGGCTACCTCGCTCCAGCCCTAACCAAAGCGAAAGGAATCTTCGTCATGGCTGAAAGCCAATTACCAAACCACGATGTCTTGCGCCAGTTGCTGCGCTACAATCCAGAAACAGGCGAACTTTTCTGGATTGAGAGGGGGTTGAACTTCTTCCCTGACAAAAGGGCATGGGCGTGGTGGAATGGCCGCAATGCAGGAAATCGAGTATCTTCAGCGACGGGCAAGACGGGCTATTTGCTGGTCAAAATATTCGCAAAACGATACTTGGCGCATAGGGTGGCGTGGGCTGTCCACTATGCTGAAAGGCCGCCTATTCAGATCGACCATATCAACGGCATCCGGCACGATAATCGAATTGGCAATCTTAGGTCAGTGACGGCTGTTGATAACCAGCGGAATATGAAACGATCGGTTAGGAACACCAGCGGCGTAACCGGCGTCTGCTACAATGCGCGAAGGAAAATGTGGTCTGCCTATATTTCGTTCAATGGCGCGCAGCATAAGTTAGGGCTGTTCTCAACCTTGCAGGAGGCTGCATCTGTTCGGCGAGCGGCTGAAGTAGCCCACGACTATCATAAAAATCACGGAAGAAGATGATTTATACCCCGTTTTTTGACGGGTGATTATGAATCATGGATTGCCCATGAACGGGCATCCAATCGAATATTCCGATGAGATTGCCAACACCATCTGCGAACGGATCGCGGGTGGTGAAAGCCTGCGCAAAATCTGCCTCGCTGATGACATGCCCGCACAGTCCACGGTTTATAAGTGGCTGCTGGACCCGGCTAAGGCTGATTTCGTAGAGCAATACACGCGCGCGAGAGAATTACAGGCCGACACCCTGTTTGATGAATGCCAGGACATTGCGGACGATGGTTCGAATGACTGGATGGCCGACAAGGACGCGGAAGAAGGCACGAAGTACAATGGCGATGCTGTTCAGCGCTCGCGCCTTCGGATCGACACCCGCAAGTGGATGGCGGGCAAGCTGCGGCCCAAGAAGTATGGGGACAAGATAGACCTGACCAGCGACGGCGGCGCGCTTCAGGTGAACATCGTCAGGCTGGCCGATGCCGACGATTAGCCTTCCCAACAAATGGCGGCCTCGCGCCTATCAGCGTCCGCTCTGGAACTATCTTGAGCGCGGCGGCAAGCGCGCGATCGAGATCGCTCATCGCCGCTGGGGCAAGGATGACCTGATCCTGCACCGCACGGCCATTGCTGCGCATGAGCGCCCTGCAAGCTATTGGCACATGCTCCCCGAATATGCGCAGGCCCGCAAGGCTATCTGGGCAGCAGTGAACCCGCACACTGGCAAGCGGCGCATTGATGAGGCGTTTCCGCACGATCTGCGCGAAGGCACGAATGAGCAGGAGATGTTCATCCGCTTCAAGAGTGGGGCAACATGGCAGCTTGTCGGCTCTGATCGCTATGACAGCCTGGTTGGCGCTGGCGTGGCAGGCGTCACCTTCTCTGAGTTCGCCTTAGCCAACCCTTCGGCGTGGGGTTATATCCGCCCGATGCTGGAAGAGAACGATGGCTGGGCCACGTTCATCACCACGCCGCGCGGACGCAATCACGCCAAAGCGCTTTACGACATGGCCAAGAAGGACATGGACAACGGCGGGCGCTGGTTCGCTGAAATCTCGTCTGTCCACCAGACCGGCGCGCTATCGCCTGAGCAGATTGATGAAAGCCTGGCCGAATATATCGCGCTGTATGGCGAGGATATGGGGCGCGCTCAGTTCGAGCAGGAATATTTGTGCAGCTTCAACGCTGCCATCCTTGGCGCGTTCTATGGCCGCGAAATGCAGGCGGTCAGGGCTGAAGGCCGCATAACCGCAGAACTGGACGCGATCGAAGGCCAGGAAGTCCACCGGGCGTGGGACATCGGCGTTCGCGACGATACATCCATCTGGTTCTTCCAGGTCGTGGGCAGTCAGCTATTCATTCTGGACTGCTACACTGCCAGCGGCGTGGGCGTAGATCACTACGCTGGATATATCGAAAACCTCTATGCGGAGCGCGGTTGGAAGCACGGCACCGACTATGTGCCGCATGATGCCCGCGTGAAAGAGTGGGGCACTGGCCGCACCCGCGTCGAGACGATGCAGTCCCTCAGCCTCAAGCCGGAAGTGGTGCCGCAAGCTAGCCTGCTTGACGGCATCAACGCTGTTCGCCGCACCCTGCCCCTATGCGTCTTTCATGAGCGCTGTGAGGAAGTCGGGATCGCCGCCCTCGAAATGTACCAGCGCGAATGGGACGACGACAAAAAGATGTTCAAGCAGAACCCGTTGCACAACTGGTCCTCGCACCTTTCCGACGCCTTCCGCTATCTCGCCATGTCCTGGCGGAAGGCATGGGTGAAGCCTGAGAAGCCCAAGGTGGAGCAGCCCAAGGGTTATCCCAACCTTGCCCGTTTGGCTGTTCCTGCACTGGCCGCCGCCCGATGAGCGACCTCCCCGCCTCTGCCCGCCATGATGCGCGCGGTGCCTCGCTGATCGACAGCGCGGACAAGAAATCCTCGCGTCCTGTTCTCGACGCGCTGTTGCAGTCCGAGAAGGCGTTTCGCTCCTATCAGGATGAGTGCAACCGGATCGACGCGCTCTATTCCGCCAAGCTGGTGCTGGATGGCCGGATCAACGATCTGGGCATGACCGACAACAGCTATGATACCTTCTGGGCGTCCATGGAGGTGCTGAAGCCAGCCATCTACGCCCGCACACCGCGTGTCATTGCCAAGCCCCGTTTCTCCGACGCCACGCCTGCTGACAAGATCGCGGCTGAGATGATTGAGCGCGTGGTGAACAGCGAGTTCGAGCGCGGCAACATCGACCTTCACCTTAAGGAAGTGCGCGACGACCTGGCGCTGCTCAATCGCGGTGTCCTGCGCGTGTCCTATGAGGCGAAAGACGGCGAGAAGCGCGTCTGCGTCGATCATGTGGACCGCCACGACTACCGCCATGATCCGGTGCGCTACTGGCGTGAATTGGGCTGGGAGGCCTTCTGCGCGTGGATGACCGAACCGGAAATGGAGAAGCGGTTCGGAAAGTCCAGCAATGGCGCTTACAAGCAGGCCGCCTTTGTATCGCGCAGCCCGAACGATGACGAGGGCAACCGTGACGAGGTGATGAAGGCCCCCGTCTGGGAAGTCTGGAGCAAGACAGACGGCAAGGTCTATTGGGTCACTGAAGGCGTGGATGTGCTGCTTGATGAAAGCGAGCCGTTCATTGCCACCAATGACTTCTTCAGCAGCCCGCGCCCTGCCTATGGCACGGTGAAGCGCCGCACGCTGGTGCCGATCCCCGACTATCGGCGCTATGAGAAGCATCTGGAGCAGATCAACCTCTGCACCGACAAGATTTACACCCTGCTGGAGCGGGTGCGCGTCGTCGGCTTGCTGCCTGCTGGTGGCGATGTGGGCAATGCGCTGGAGACGGCGATTGCGGAAAGCACGACCGCGATGTTTATCCCGGTGCCTGGCGCGGCATTGCTCGCCAATGGTTCTGGCAACTTCATCCAGTTTCTGCCGATCGCTGAGATTGCCCAGGCCATTCAGGGTCTGATCGAAGCGCGCAACCAGCTATTTGCCGACTTCGACCGCCTGTCTGGTATTTCGGACATCATGCGCGGCGAAACTGAGGCGCAGGAGACGCTTGGGGCGCAGCGGCTCAAGTCGCAGTACGGCTCTGTCCGTGTGCGCGACAAGGTGGACGAGATTGTCCGCGTGGCCCGCGACACCGCCCGCATCGCCGTGGAGATCATCTGCGACAACTTCGACCGCGATACGCTGCTTGAAGTCAGCCAGATGGACATCCCCACCCGCCGCGATGTCGATGAGGACATTGACGGCGTGAAGAAGGCCGCCAAGGCCGAAATGGAAGCCCTGACCGCCAAAGCCACGGAAGCGGCACAGCAGGCGCAGGCGAGCGGACAGCAGATCGACCCGGCCCAAGCCCAGCAGATGTTCGAGCAGGCTCAGCAGCAGCTTGCGCAGAAGTATGCCGAGCAGTTGCAGCAGCTTCAGTCCACGGTCGTGATCGAAGATGTGATGGCGGTCATCAAGGACAAGCGCGCTCGCACGCTGATCATCGATATTGAGACGGACAGCACGGTCCTGACCGATGAGATGGCGGAAAAGCAGATGCGCACCGAGCTTCTGACCGCCTTCTCCGGTGCGATCAGTGCGCTCATGCCGCTGTTCCAGATCGGTGACGCTGGCGTGAAGCTGGCCATGACCATGCTGGAGTTCACGCTGCAGCCCTACACGCAGGGCAATCGGCAGATCCAGGCGCAGTTGGATGAGCTTGTCGAGCAGGCCCCTGAGATAGCCGCTCGCATGGCTGCACAGTCTGGTGGCGGTGAGAGCGAGGAACTGGCGGCTGCGAATAACAAGCTGGCCGAGGCCGAGCAGATGAAGGCCCAGGCAGCAATGGAAGGCGTCAAGGCCAAGTCCGCGAAGGACCAGGCCGACATGCAGGCCAAGATGAATGACCTGATGCTCCGCGCCCGCGATGCCGAGGCGAAATATGAGCAGGAGAACGGCAAACTGTCGCTCCAACTCGCCCAGCAGCAGCAGAACTATGAAAAGCTGCAAGCGGAGATGGATAAGACGCGCGCGCAGACGCTCGAAATCCTCAACAACATCAAGCTCGCCAACCAGCGCCAGGTGATGGACGAGTTCAAATCCGTATCCGACATCGAACTGCGCCAAGGCGACCAAGCCATGGCCGCAGAAGGCCAGCAGCGTGACGCAGAGTTCCGTGAGCGTGGCGAGCAGCGGGCCGATCGGCAGCAGAATTTCAGCGAACGTCAGTCAATGGAGCAGCAGCCATGAGCGGCCAGCCAGTCGTCGTCACTACAAATGGCGGTATCCCGGTCAAGCCGGTGGAAGCCGACGCCCCGACGCTCACCGTCGCAACCAACGGGTTCGGCGCTCCCATCACTATCACCGACGATGGCACCCCGTTCATCGTCGAGGGCTACGAACCGGAGGTTTGACGACATGGCAACGGGTAACGCAAAGAAATTCATCGAACGCGGGCTTGCTGTCCCGCTCTCCAAGGAACTGGCGGCGCAGATCACGGCATCGGTCGGTAACGCTCGCCGTCTGAAGGAATTGGGTGTCACGCCCCGCGCTGCAGACATGATGGCGGCCAGCGTCGTCAGCCATTCCGTGGACAAGAAGAAACTCGTGGAGTCGGGGGTCATCCCTGTGGTCGCAAACGAGTTCGCGGCCCAGATCGCAAGCTGAAAGGACACGATATGGTGACGAAGAAAGACACTGCGGACGCCAAGGCATTCCGCGAAAATCAGGAAGAAGCCCTGAAGATCATGGCGGAAAAAGACCCCGCCTTTGAGGAAGGTCCGGCTGCAACCAATGAGCGGCTGAACGACCTGGCCGAAGATCTGACCTCAGCAGAGGTAAAGGCTTCGCTCCTGCTCAACAACCCTGTCGGCAGCAACGCCGCCTATCGCGATCCCAAGGCCGAGGAAAAGGTCAAGGCGGCTCGCGAAAAGCTGATCGAAGGCTGACGCCATGGCCAACCTCATCCGCACAGAGCCGTCATTGTTCCGTGATGATGAGGCTTGGTTCATTTTCGACGACGGGCGTCAATGCCTGCGCAAGATCGATCGGCCTGCGGAGGGCAACCGTGGGCCGGTCATCATGTCGGATTACATCGACCCGGTGCAGTCTCAGGCTGACGGCAAGACCTATGACAGCAAGTCGGCCCTCTACCGCACTTATCGCGCTGACGGGAACCCGCAGGGCATCGCCTACGAATGCGTTGGCAATGAGAACATCACCGATTTCAAGCGGCCCACTCGCGACAAGGCCGCCGCAATCTCCGCAATCAAACGGGCGCTGGGAGACCTTTGAGCCATGACCGACTTTGACAGCAGCAGCCTCGACCTGAGCGAACCGGAAGCCCCTGAGGTTTCCACCCAGCTTGACGAAGGGCGTCCGTCCGAAACGTCACAGGCCAAGCCCGCGCCGGACGAAGGCGAGAAGAAGCCTGAGAGCCGCATGGACGCGATCAAGCGTGCGGCTGAGGATCTGGAGAAGGCCCAGCCCAAGGCGGAAGAGAAGCCTGCCGAGGAAAAGCCCGAAGCGAAGGAGCAGCCCAAGGAAGAAGGCAACGATCAGGCCGAGCAGAAGCCCGCGACTGACGAGAAGCCGGAGCCGAAGCAGAAGCCCTTCAAGGACATGTCCGAGGAAGAGCGTAAGGCTGCGATCGAGCGCATGACGCCCGAACAGCGCCGCCGCTATGAGCAGAGCCAGATCCAGGCTCCCGACAAGTTCATTCCGTCCGCAAAGGATGTCTGGCGCAACGTGCCTGGCGAGGTGAAGGGTGAGATTGCCCGCGTCCTCAAGGAGCATGAGAGCGAAATCCAGGGCGCGCGGGAGTTCATCGCCCCGCTGGTGAAATACCACCAGATGGCGCAGCAGTCGGGTACGACGCTAGACCAAGCGCTGGATCGCTACGTGAAGATGGAACAGGCGTTGCGGCAGGACCCAGCGCATGGCTTCAGAGCGTTGCTGGAAAACATGGAAATGCAACCGCAGGAGGCGATTGCCCAGATCCTGCGCGCTTTTAACGTCAACCCGCAGCAGCTTGCTGAGCATATGGCGCAGCAGCCCCACGCCTACATGGCGCAGGCCCCGCGCCAGCCCCAGCAGAAGCCCGAAGATCCGCGTGTCGGCCAGTTGCAGGAACAGCTTGCACAGGAGCGCGCAAACACCCTCAGAACCACTGTCATTGAACCGTTCGCGGCCAGTCATCCGCGCTATGCTGAACTGGAACGGGACATTGCATTTTTTCTGCAATCTGGCAGAATCCCCCAAAGCCTGAGCCTTAATGAGCGGCTGGAAGTGGCTTACGACATGGCTGCGCGGATCAATCCCGCCTCCAATGTCTCCGAACCTTCCGCCCGCGATGATGGCCTTGCCCCACAGCCGAGCCGCGTTGCGACAGACCTCAGCGGCAGCAAATCCGTCCGAGGCGCACCCTCGTCCGGCGTGGATACGCCCACCCGGCGCAAGCGCAACATGTCACGTGGGGAAGCCATAGAGGCCGCCATGGCCGAACTTGGCATCTCCTGAAAACAGGGAATTAGGCAATGCCGGTAACGAGTGATCGTAACTACCGCCAGCTTCTGTCTACCTCGCTCGCCTATCGCACGCGGGAAATCCAGGATCTGGTTTTCAACAGCAACCCCGTGTCCGCTCTGCTCAAGCAGCGCGGCGCATTCAAGACCTATAGCGGCCCGGAAATCCGCGTCTCGCTCCAGATCGACAAGCTGGGCGGGCAGTGGTTCACCGGGTATGACTTCCTCGACGCACAACCCAAGGAACTCATCAACGATGCGGTGTTCACGCCCAAGAACCTGGCTGTCGGCTTCTCGCTGACCGGCACGGAACTGCTGGCGAACGAAGGCCGCACGCGGGTCTACAACCTGATCGATGAATATATGGAGACTGCCGAAAACTCCATGATGGACCTGTGGGAGCAGGCCCTTCATTCGGACGGCACCGCCGACGCTGGGCGCTCCATGATCGGCTTTGGCGGGGCTATCCCCATCAATCCGACCACGGGCACCTATGGCGGCATCGATCGCGCCACCAACGCCATCTGGCGTCCCACCACCTATACGATGTCCACCGACTTCCCCGACATCGGCACCACGTTCGACGCCACCACGGCGCGTCCGGTGCTGGAGCGGATTGTCGGCCTGCGTTCGAAGGGTCGCCGCTATGCGTCGATCGCCATCGCTGATCTCGCCTCTTATCAGGCGGTTTCGGCTTCGATGGTTGCGCATCAGCGCATCGCTCGCGCAGACGGCGGCACTGCAACCCTTGGCTTCAACGGCCTTGAGGTGGCGACCCCCGCTGGCAACATCGAACTGTTCGCGGCAACTGGCGTCGGCTCGGTCATGCCCACTGGCACGATCTACGGCGTCGATCTGGATGGTCTGAATATCTACTACCATCCGTCGCGCAACATGGTCCCGCTGTTCCCCGGCGACGGCGCACAGCCGATCAATCAGGACGCCATCGCGCAGTTCCTCGTCTGGAACGGTGAAATGGTCCTGAAGAACCCGCGCTTCACGTGGCGTCTGCGGACCACGGCATAAGGAGAACGAGACATGGCTTTCCGTATCACTCCTTCGCTCGGCCCCGGCATCGAAACCGTCATCCCTTCGGGGCAGGTATGGTTCGATGTTCCCGGCGCTGGTGCGCTCATCAGTCCGCGCCTTGGCTCCAAGTGCGTCGGCTCCGATGGGCATGACTATGTGCTGGTGCAGGCTTCGGCGTCGATCGCTGCGGCTTCTGCACCAGGCACGCAGGTGACGATCACCGAACCCGCCTTCACGGCGGCGTCGGGCGCAGGTGGCTTCTATGCCCCCAACAGCACGGTCGCACCGAGCGGCGTCCCCTCTGGAGCCTTCTTCTGGGCACGTAAGGGCGCTCTCTAAGGAAAAGGATGGCGGGGCATGGTGTCCCGCCATTTCCTCAATGAAGGACCAGACCGATGCAATGGAATGAGATTCCCCGCGAAGAGATGAAAATTCCTGGCGAGCGCTACGCTCCGGGGACGCCTTATTTCAAATATCTCAACGTCTTCAACGAGCCGCAGAGCAAGCTCCAGGGAAAGCCTGTTTATGAGCTAAAGCCTGTGGTCGAAATCCGCTTTCCCGCCAACCCGCAATACAAGCCGGTATTCGGCGTCGATGAGCAATGCACCGTCGATGAGGATACGGGCCGGGTCATCACCTGGGCCGAGCGCTATAAGAACCAGTATGCCGCGTTCGTCGCGGGCGCTGAGCAGCAGGCTGAAGGAACCCCTCTGGAAGAATTGCTGCCCTATGGCATCAGTCAGGCCCAGCTTTCGATCTGCCGCGCTCTGTCGATCTATTCGATTGAGCAGCTTGTCCATCTCGAAGGCCCCGCTGTGAAGCGTCTGGGCATCCACGCCAATGATCTGAAGCCCATGGCGCAGCGCTTCATGGATGCGCGCCGGGATGGTTCGCAGCAGCAGAGCGAGATTAACGAACTCAAGCGCCAGTTGGCGGAACTTCAGGGCAAGCAGGATGCGCCGTTGTCGAACGTCATGCAGGCGGCTGAACCGGAACTGCCCAACGGTTATGAGGATATGACCGACGACCAGTTGAAAGAGGAAATCGCCAAGATCGCGGGTTCGAAGCCCAAGGGTAATCCGTCGCGCGATACCCTGATCCGCAGCCTTGAAGAGTTGATGGCGGCATAAATGGCGATCCTGCCAGCCTTGCAAAGCGCCGCCCTTCGCCTGATCGGTCGTAAGCCTACTGTGTTCTTCGGCGCTGCCGGGAATTTTGAGGCGGAGGTTTGCGATTGGGCCAATGAGGTGGCGCAGGATATTGCCAAATATCAGGACTGGCAGGCATTGCAGCGGGTGTGGACGGTGACGGGGGACGGTTCAACGACCGAGTTCCCGTTGCCGCCCGACTACGACCGGATGCTCCAGAATGCGAGCCTTCAGGACTTGCAGAATTGGGCATGGGGCTATTCCGGCTTTACCGACATCAACAGCTTTTTGTTCGACCAGGCGCGTGGATTCACCCCCTACCCTGGCGGATGGATCATTTACGGCAATCAGTTGCGCTTCTCGCCCGCTCCGCAGGCCAGTGGGGCTACGTTCCCCTATATCAGCAACCAGATAGCCACGGCGGCTGACACATCGCCTAAATCGGCCTTCACGAGCGACACGGATAGCTTCGTGCTGCCTGAGCGGCTGTTGACGCTGGGCATCGTCTGGCGGTGGCGCGAGAACAAAGGCTTAGATGCCACTGGAGACCAAGAAGCTTTCATCAAGGCGCTGGACGAATATGCGGCCAAGGACAAGGGTTCACAGATCCAGCGCTTCGGCGGTACACGGCGCATTCCCAATACCTCTCTAGCCTATAGCGGGATTGCCCGGTGACATACGCGCGGCGGCAGACGCGACCCAAGCCCCGCAAGTCGCAGAGCTTCAAATTCCCCGCCCCTGTCGCGGGCTGGGTGGCAAATCGAAACCTGTCTGAGCCGGGATCGGTCGAAGGGCCTGGCGCTGCGGTCCTCGACAACTTCTTTCCCAAATCTTCCAGCGTGAAGCTGCGTCGGGGCAAGCAACTCTATTGCACCTTGGGCGACGGCTCCAGCCCCTGCCTTTCGCTGTTCTCCTACATGAATGGCGACAACCAGAAGCTGTTCGCGGCGACGGCTGACAAGATCTATCACATAACCTCTGTGACGTTCCCCTATTCGTGGGACATGATCACCGATGAAGAGGCTCTGATCGTCACGGAAAACGGCGACTGGTTCGGCGTACAGGGGACTGAAGGCCTCGACATTGCGCAGGGCTTCACCAGCGGCAAGTGGAGCGTGGTGCAGTTCGCCACCAGCGGCGATGTCTACCTGATCGGCGTCAATGGCTCCGATACCGGCTTCATCTTTGATGGCGACGACTTCTTTCCGCTGGTCAAGGGCGGTGTGTCGTCTCAACACATCGATGGCGTGACAGATGCCTTTCAGGATGGCGAGATCGTCACGGGCGGCACCTCTGGGGCGACAGCCAAGGTCTCCCGTGTCATCGCAGGCGGCGGCGGGACGGCCACGCTGCAACTGATCGACATCAGCGGCCCATTCACTGACAATGAGCCTCTGACCGGCTCGCTCGGCGGCGAAGGCCAGATCGACGGTGCGGCAACGCTGATCGTTCCCGGTCCTGACTTCGGCACCTACACCAGCGCCGACATGTCCTATGTCTGGGCCTATAAGAACCGCCTGTTTTTCGTGCGCAAGAACAGCATGACGGCCCATTACATGCAGGACGTCGACGCGGTAGGCGGCGCAACCGATTTCTTTCCGTTGGCCGGCGTGTTCGGGCGCGGCGGTTCACTGCTGTTCGGCTCGGCCTGGTCGCTGGACGGGACGGCGGATGCGGGGCTATCGGAACAGTGCATCTTCGTCTCATCTGAAGGTGAAGTTGCTGTCTATCAGGGCGGCAATCCGTCTGAAGCGAATGACTGGGCCAAGGTCGGCACCTATCGCATCGGCAAGCCGCTCGGCCCGCGTGCCCATTTCCGGGGTGGCGGCGACATAGCGATTGCCACCAGCGTGGGCCTGGTCCCGCTCTCCAAGGCTGTGAACCTTGATGTTACCTCTCTGGCGGTTGCTACGGTCTCCTATCGCATCGCTGACGCCTGGTCGGACGCCACTACCCTGCGCGGCATGTCCGAATGGCAGTGCGAGATCTGGTCAGAGCAGAAGATGGCCATCATTGCCCCGCCGAAGCTGGAGGGTGGCGCTGACCCTGTGATGTTCGTCTCCAACACGGAAACCGGCGCGTGGGCGCGGTTCACCGGGTGGCAGGCCAGCGCCATGGAGGCGTTTCAGGGTGTTCTCTATTTCGGCGGTGATGATGGGAAGGTGTTCATCGCCAACACATCGGGGACGGATGCGGGAGAGGTGTTCACTGGCAAGGTCGTGCCGCTGTTCACGGATCTTGGTTCGCCCTCATCGGCCAAGATCGGCACGGTGGGGCGCGCCGTGACCCGCGCCAATGGGGCGACACAGGGCAAGCTCACACTTCAGTCCGATTATGACGAGGATACCGGCGCGGCTCCGAACGCCACCATCCTGACGAGCGAGAATAGCTGGGGCACCGGCGTCTGGGGGCAATCGGTATGGGGCGCGACGACGCCGCAGAAGATCAATCAGGAATGGGAGAGCGTGGGCGGCATGGGATATGCCCTGTCGCTGGGCTATCAGGTGTCGAGCGGGTCTATCATGCCGCTGGATGACGAAATCGTGCGGCTTGAACTGCTGTATAATACAGCGGAACTTGTAACGTAGAATCCGCTATGCTAGTTTTCCATCAATCTTTGGCGCGGTTGGCCCATCTCTGCGCTTCCCTAATGAGGAAGCACATTGACCCTTCAGACCGCCCTTTTTTCCAATAGCGTAGAGCCGGAAGCGAACGCGGCAGTTGCCGACTTCGCATCGTCGCGCATTTGGGGCGAGCCTGGCCGCTTCGATCGCTATTGCACGCTGGGCGTGTTTCAGAATGAGGGCCTGATCGCCGGGGTGGTTTACCATAACTACGATCCGCAAGCCGGTGTGGTCGAAATGTCGGCAGGCGCTGTCTCGAAGCGATGGCTTGCCCGCCCGGTGCTTCGGGAAATGTATAGCATCGCTTTCGACCAGCTTGGGTGTCAGGCTGTTATCGCGCGTCATGCGGAAGATCGCTGCGATCTCCGCCGCATGTGGAAGGCGGTAGGAGCGGTTGAATATGTGATCCCCCGTCTTCGTGGTCGCAACGCGCCTGCTGAAGTTGTTTCCATCCTGACCGAAGAGGCCTGGAAAGCCTCGCCATATATGAGGCATTGAAGTGGGCAAGAGCGCGCCGTCAGCACCAGATCCGAAGAAGACCGCCGCGATGCAGACGGCTTCGAACATCAGTACGGCCCAAGCCCAGCAGATGATCAATATGGTCAATCAGGTTGGGCCGTGGGGGAGTACGACCTATTCACCCACCGGATCGACGCAGTTCACCGATGCATTCGGCAAAACGCACACGATCCCCACCTACACCCAAACGACCAGCTATTCCCCTGAACAGCAGGGTATTTTTGACCGCACAACCGAGGCGCAGACGAACCTTGCTGACTTGGCGGTGCAGCAGTCCGACTTCATGAAAGATTATCTGGCCAAGCCGTTCGAGTTCAACAACCAGGATGCGGCGGATTGGGCCTATGATCTGGCATCGTCTCGCATCCTGCCCCAGCAGCAGCAGGCTACGGAAGGGCTGCGATCCCAACTGATCAATAGCGGCTTGCGTCCTGGCACGGCGGCTTATGAGCGCGAAATGACACGCATCGGCCAGAACCAGAGCGACCAGATGAACCAGCTTATGCTTCAAGGGCGCGGTCAGGCGTTCAACGAGGCGATGGCCACGCGGGCGCAGCCGATCAATGAAATCAGCGCGCTACTTTCTGGCTCGCAAATTCAAAGCCCCTCTGCTGGGTATGTCGGCACCCCGTCTTCGCAGGTTGCTGGTGTTGATTACACAGGATTGGTCAACCAGAAATATCAGGCGGATATGGCAAATTATCAGGCTGGGATGGGCGGCATCTTTGGCTTGGCGGGTGGCCTGCTTGGCGCGGCGGGCGCTGCCGGTGGCTTCGGGAAGCTGTTCTGATGATGCTGCGCTCTTTCTCTCTTCCAGGTAGCCCATTCGACATTAAGCCCGGCAGCTACGGCACGCCGGGCATTGGTGACGGGTTGCCACAGAACCAGCCTGCCGGTGCCTTTGTGTGGGGGCAAGGTGGAGCGAGGCTCACGCCAGACCAGATCGCGCGCGAACATGATGTTGCAGCGGCGCTATTGGCATCAGGCTCTGATACATCACCCGTAGGCCATTGGACGCAAGGTCTCGCGCGAGCGATGAATGGCCTGATGGGCGGCCTGCGGGAGCGACGAGCCGACAAGCGTGAGGAAGCCGCAAACGCTGATCGGGCCGCAATGATCGCCCAGATGCTTGGCCCTGAGAATGCAGACTTGGCGGGCGCGGTGTCGAGCGGTGACAGGATACTTGCCTCTCTGGCTGGTGACATCATGGAGCGCCGCAATCCGAAGCCGCGCAATCCGTTCGAGTTCGAGCAGATGCTTGAAGCGGGAGGGTATCAGCCGGGGACACCCGAGTACCAGGCGCAGGTGCGCAACATGATCACGGCGAAGAATGATCCCTTTGTGACAGCAACCTTGCCCACGGGTGACTTCTTCGCTGGTCGGCAATCGGCTTTTGGGGATTATCTAAGGGGAGGAGGTGATCAGACTATCTCACCGTCGCCGGGGCCGGTTGGAAGTCCGCCCCCGGCTTCGGCAGGCCCTGGCGTGCCGCACCTCACGGTCGATCAGATGGGCGCATTCGGCTCAATGTTCCCGCAATGGCAGAAGCGCGAAGGAACGCCTGTCCTCGTCACATCGGCTGAGGAGATGGCGCGTGTTCCCGTAGGAACGATGGTTATCAGCCCTGACGGGCGGCGCGGAGTGAAGAAATAATGGCGCAGGACTGGTTTGATAGCGCGACTTCTGGGGCATCGCAGCCAGCGCCACGCTCGGGTGGGGCTGTGGTTATCCGCAACCCGTGGAAGGCCAAGGAGGAGGCGCGGAAGGAAGAGGACCAGCAGATTGAGCGCCAGCGCCTCTGGATCGCTCAACAGCAGGCCGCTCTAGCCGCTGAAGCTGAGGCCCGGCAGCGCGAGCAGATGAACAAGCCACCCGCTGGCTTTCAGCGCAATCCTGACGGCACAATGTCGTTCATTCCTGGCGGTCCTGCGGACCCCGCGATGGCCGACGGGGCCCGTAAGGCTGCACAAGAGCAGTCTGACCGCATGAGGCGCCTACAGGCCCTGCGCGGACAGCTTGACCGCGTGGAAAGCCTCTACTCCACCAATCTGAAGGGTGGCGCTCCGAACCAGTTGAACAGGTTCGTTCCGGGCTTCCTCAATGAGAAATTGGGGCAGTTTGATACGTCTGGCGCTGGGCTTGCTGAACAGGCGCTTGGCGCGTTCCGCGTGCCAGGTGTCGGTTCGCAGTCTGACGCGGAACTGCGCGCGTTTGTAGAGGCCAACCGCCCGCTTTCGACTGATAGCGATCTTCAGATCGAGGAGAAGCTGGGCAATATCCGCCGCCGCTTGGACGCAGAGATTTCTGGCCAACAGGGTTCTGCGACAGTTGGCACGGTCAATGCCGTTGCTGGCGCGCTGCCCGCCGCTGGTGGCGGTGGTGGCAGCGGGCCTTCTGCACCGGTCATTGACCCCAATGGAGGCCAGCCCCTCCTTTCGCCCGCAGACCGCGCGTTCCTTTCGAAGAATGCGCGGACGCTCGGCGCACAGGGAATCCGCGATTACGTGGCGGCGCGCGGCCTGAGTATCCCTGACAGCGAAATTCAGGCGGCGGTCGATTATTATACTCAGGGTGGCCAGCAGGACGTTGCGGTCAACAGCCCGCAAGGCGAAGGTAGCATTTGGAGTGGCGTGGCAGCGTCACCCTTCGGGGCTTATGGCGGCGCAGCTATAAATGGGGCGACGGCTGGCGGCCTTGATGAGATTGTGGATTTCTTCGGTGGTGACGCAAGCCGGGTGCAGGCTGCGAAGGATCTAGCCTGGCAGGATCATCCCGTCGCATCTGCGCTGGGAGGCATCACAGGCGCGGCAGTCGGAACGGAACTGACGGGCGGCCTGATGGGAAGCATTCCCATGCTTGCCAGGGCGGCCAAAGTGGGGGGCGGGATTATCCCCGACCTTGCTTTCGGTGCTGCAACAGGGGCTGGGGAGGCTGAGGACGGAAATCGCGTTGCGGGGGCACTCATGGGCGCGGGTCTGGCGGGCGCAGGCAATGTGGTCGGGAGCGCGCTCGTTGGCGGCGCGGGCCGCGCTGTTCGCGGTGTGTCCGATCCAGTGGTTCGCGCCCTTCAGGAGTCAGGCATTCCTCTAACAGGCGGGCAGATGCTGAGCCAAGGTGGCTTGGCGGGTCGTGCCATCAAAGGCATTGAAGACAAGATGGAGTCCGTGCCGCTGCTTGGTGATGCCATTCGGCAGCGTCGGCAGGAGGGGTATGAGGCATTCAACCAAGCAGCTTTTCGCGAAGCTCTGGAGCCGATCAATGCCCAAGTGCAGGGCACGATCGGCGGTGACGCTATCGAACAAGCCCAAGACCTTATCAGCCAGTATTATGATGACTCCCTGTCCGGAGTTCGCCTCGCGAGAACGCCAGCGCTAGATGAGAGCGTGGCCGCCGCCTTGGCCGCAGGGCAGCGGGTTCCAAACATGGGCGAAGATGTTGGCTATTCCGTCGCCCAGGCGCTTGCCAACTTTGGCGAGGATGGGGCTATGACCGGGCGTGGGTTCCAGACTGCGATCAGCGGGCTTCGGAAAGATGCCAAGGGCCTGATCCGCAAGGACGGGCTGCGTGGAAATGATGCCGCTGCATCTCTGCGCTCTGTCGAAGAGGCTCTGACCGGATTAGCGCGGGAGCAGGCTCCCGGCGTCACGGATGCGTTGACCGCTGGCAACAAGGCCTACGGCAACCTCTCTGTTCTAGAGGATGCCGTTCTGAAAGCACTGAACGGCAGCGACGGGCCAGGCGTGTTCACTCCGGCGCAGCTTGGGCAGGCATCGCGCGCAAACACCAAGAAGTATGCAGGAAAGCGTGCGGCTGCTCGCGGGGATATGCCCTTCGCAGAGTTGCAGGAGAATGCGCAGGCGGTGCTACCTTCCACAGTCCCCAACAGCGGAACGACCGATCGCGCGCTGGCCACGTGGGTTCTCCCCGCTGCGCTTGGTGGCACGGCGGCAGCAGGCGAGGCGACCGATTACATCCCAACGGAATTGGCGGTGCCTATGGCTCTGCTCGGCGCGTCCTCAACCAAGACGGGAAGGACTGCGCTGGAGAAGTTCCTACTCAGCCGGTCGGAAGCCGCCCGCTCCATCGGGAACAAGATCTATGACAGCAGGGCTATTGGCGGGGACGTTGGGGCGGCTCTGCTGCTCGGCTATGGAACGCAATAAGGCTCTGCGTTCCTTCCACCTGCGCCAATGATGCTTGATGACCGGACGAATCAAGGCCGCCAGGAAGAGCGACAGCATTGTCCCTTGGAATGAGGTCATCCCCCTTCCCTACCCTATTGAGAGATAAGACTCAATCAGGCAGGGAAGCGCGGCCTTGGGACTTGCTGTAGCGCCGACCGCTCTGCATCGCTCTGGCTTGCCTGCGAGCAAGAACTGCGGCGCTCGGCTTAACCTTGCTCGGTCGCGCAGGTCGTGGGCCAGTCATGGTGGCGAAGACCTGTCCCGTAATATCGAAGGCGTGCGTCTTCGGCGGGGATGCCTTTGGCGCAGGCTTTGCAGCCGACTGCCTCGCCTCCTTATCTTGGCGCGCGCGTGTGGCGGACAGCCAAGCCATCCCATAGCCCGCTGCGGCGATGGTCAAACCGGCAATTGCGGGTATGAGCCCTGCAAAGTCGTCCACGTCAATTCTCCGCCTGTATAAGGTCGAGCGTCTTCAGCGCCGCTAGGATCATAGCAACACTTACGAGCAGCCACAAAATCATAATTGGCTTGGGCTCTTTCAAGGCAGCCTCGCCAATGGTGTATGCAATCAGTACGCCAGCTAAATTCATCACCAACGAGCAAATCGCCTTAGCCCGCTCGTTGGCGGCCATGATCTTCGGATCAGCCAATCTCGCCCCCTAAGCACTTGACGAATCGCCACAAGCTGAGGGCGTATGCCAGTTGCCTACCCGATTCGCACCTGCTAATATCCCCCTCAAATTCCACCGCGTGACTGGCCCAACTTTCGCGCTCCTGATGCAAGGAGCCGGGCCATTCCTCGTTCTACTGATGGCAGCTACAACCTCCCTCCGGGGACGCTGGTCAATTCCGGCGATACGATCCTGCCAAGCCAGCACAATCCTGCCATGCAGGACATTGCCGCAACGCTCGGCAACTCTCTTGACCGGAACGGCGCGGGAGGAATGCGTGCGCCCCTCGAAATGGGCGGCTATCCGATCCAGAATGTGTCTCCCGGCACCCTTCCCACCGATGTTGCGACGGTTGGTCAGGCGGGGCTTCCTGTCGGGTGCTTGATCGACTTCGCGGGCACCGTAGCCCCTGACGGCTTCCTGCTCTGCTACGGTCAGGCTGTTTCGCGCACCGAATATGCCACCCTCTTCGCAGCGATCGGCACCGCCTACGGCATCGGCAACGGCTCAACCACCTTCAACGTGCCTGACTGTCGTGGCCGCGTATCGGCAGGCAAGGATGACATGGGCGGCACTTCCGCCAATCGCCTGACTGTTCCGTTGAATGGCGACACGCTTGGCGCATCGGGCGGCGCGGAAACGCATACTCTCTCCACCAATGAGATGCCCAGCCACAACCATGGAGGCAGCACTGGTGGCGCAGGGAGTCACCAGCACAACGCGGTCAACAGCACCACCTCTGGCACCAATCTAACAGGCGGCCAGACAATCGCTTATAACGGCCCGGCTTCGGGTGACAGCGAATACACGCTGCGCGGCAACACCGTGCCCGCAGATATGGGCCTGACCTCTACGGTAGGCGACCATACCCACAGCATCGCCGCTCAAGGCTCCGGGGCCGCGCACAATAACGTGCAGCCCACCATCATCTTCAACAAGATCATCAAAGCGAGGGCCGCGTAATGGCTGACCCAATTCGCCCCAAAGACCTCCCTGCTGCTCCGTCTGTCCCGACCAGCGCCTCGATCATGGTGGATAATGGCGTCACGGTGGACAAGGCAACGCCTATCCAGGTTGTGGATGCCGCAATCCCGTTAGCGTCTCAGGCCGATGCTGAAGCCGGGACCGACAACACCAAGCGCGTGACAGCCTTGCGCGTTAAGCAGGCAATCGACGCACGCGGCTTTGATAGCGCGATTGCTGGCAAGGAGCCGCTTGTTACCCCCGGCACCTCTGCGCAATATTATCGCGGCGACAAGACATTCCAGACGCTGGACAAGGCGGTCATCGGTCTTGGGAACGTCAACAACACCGCGGATATGGACAAGCCGGTCAGCACTGCCGTGCAGGCGGCTCTAGACTCCATTCCCAGCGCAGCCACCAAGGTCAACGCCACAGCAGTCGGCATCCCCGCCACCGACGCCAACATGGGCACCACCCCCGGCACCATCCTCTCCGACAATGGAACGGCCAAGCAGTGGTTCCAGGAGAGTGAGGCGGCGATTGAGGAAAAGGCCCCGATCACCGATCCTGAGTTTAGCGGCTCCACCTTCTACTTCCCCACCCCTCAAAGTATCGTTGCGGCCAAGGATGGCAAGGAACTGAAGGCGAGCGTCGCCAGTGGTGGAGATGTGACCGATCTTGTCGGCAACATGCTTGATGAGATGCCGACGAACGGGGCAATCCAGATGCCCGCCTGTCCTGTCGGGATCGATGCTACCGTGACCCGCACGGGCGGCATTGCAATGCGCGGGCATGGATCGGGAAGCAGCCGCATCCACCTCAACAGCAACGCCCAGATACAGATCAACGGCGGCTCGGTATCCTATCCCAACAACCAGGCATCGCTTCAAGACCTGCTGCTGGTAACGGACGACACGCTGCACACCGGCCCGCTGCTGGCGGTGGATTATTCAGGCCGGGACTATATCAGCGGCGAGTTCCGCACGCTCTACATGCGCAACGTGCAGGCTCGCGGGTCCAGCGACACCAAGGGCTTCATGACAGCCTTCCATCTGACCAACTGCACCAATATGCTGCTGGACGGGGTGAAGGCAGCGAACAAACGCCCGATCGTCAGCGGCTCCAAGGCGTTCATCATCGACGGCGACGAGCAGCCGATTGATATGTTTGTTCGCAACTGCGGCGCGCAGTTCTTCGACACCTGTCTGAACGCGCTGGCTGGCGGTGTTGGCTTGGGGATGGAAGGGCTGTTCATTGACGGCTTCCTTGGCATCTTCAGCAACTATGGCATCGTCGCGAATTTCGACACCGTGCACGATGTGGTTGCAGTCACGAACAGCAACCTCAACTGCTACAAGAAAGACCTGATTTTCAACAACGTGCATAACGTGCATGTGGTTGGGAACACGCTTTACAATGCGGCCGCATCGCCGTCCGAGGCGTTCTTCAATGCGCTGGAAATCTACAATTCCGACGCGGCGTTCACCTTCCCTTCCACCAACATAGTCGCGCTAAACCGCTTCTTTGGGGCTACCGAGACAGCGCCGTCGCAAACCGGTATCAGCATCAATGGGGCGAACAGCGCTTCGACCGACACGCTGATCCAGGGGAATTATTTCTCCTATATCGACTTCCCTATTCAGATGTTCTCTGGATCGGCGCTGTGCGAAGTCGCGGACACGAACGTCTACAAGAATTACTCGCTGCGGGTGAACAATCTGGGAACCAACAACCTCGTCAACGGGGTTGCCGTCGCTGTAGCAAGCCTCCCCTCTGCCTCGCTCTGGCCGCACAAGCGTGCGATCGTCAGCGATGCCAGCAGCCCGTCTTTCCTTGGCACCCTGACTGGCGGGGGTGGGTCGGGAACACCTGTGTTCAGCGATAGCGCCAACTGGAGGGCTGGCTGATGACGCACGCGCAGACATACAAGAAAATCATCGCCCGCGAACTGTCCGAGCCTGAAATCCAGCAGGCGATGAGCGATCCAAAGTTCGCGGCCTATTTCCAGAAGCGGCAGTTGAGCGAGTTCGCCAAGCCCGCGCCGGAAGGCATCTGCCCCGGTGATGAAGAGGTGGCAGGGTTCCGCAGGCGGCTTCGCGGGGGCATCCATGACGACCGCACATGATTATCGCCTGATCCTCGCCTGCCGCCTGTCGGGGCAGATGGCGGCTGCGCAGTGGGAAGCGCATCTGTCGGACCCGCTATTCTGGCTCTGGCTGGATCGGGACACGGCGAAAACGCCAAGGGTCGGGGCAACCCGCGATGAATAGCGCAACAACAGCGGGGTCGGAAAATATGGGTTGCAAGACTGAATCTGCATCAAGGCGATGGATGGGCGGGGATGATACCCATGCCTGAAGATCAATCCTTACCTTTGATGATAGGCGAAATGCGCGGGCAACTTCGGGAACTGGTCCACCAATTCAACAATCTCGCGCAGAAGTTCGAGGACGTGGCAAAAGCCGTGGATGCGTCATCTCATCTGCCCCAGCAAATAGCGGAAAACAAGGCGAGGATAGCCGCGCTCGATGTGCGGGTGTCGGCGTTGGAAACGAAGGAAAGCGAGCGGCGGGGCGGTGTCAAACTGGCGGAGTGGGCGCTGCGTGTCGTTCCCCTTGCGTCTCTCGGAGCCGGGTTCGCGGTGATGGCAAAGGTGGTGGGGCTATGACAGACTGGAAACCCATGCAAGCCAATCTCGGCGTCACAGCCGATGGCATACCCGGGCGCAACACCTTCCGCGCTCTGTTTCAACGTCTCGGAGCCGACACGGGGCGAGCGGTTGAACTGGCGCTGTCAGCCAACGTCCACTTCCCGGCCTATGGGATCATGGACAGCAAGAACAGGCTCGCGCACTTCATGGCCCAGCTATCCCACGAAAGCGGCGGCTTCCGCTACATGGAGGAAATCGCTTCCGGCGCCGCCTACGAGAACCGGCGCGACCTCGGTAACACGCAGCCCGGCGACGGCAAGAGATACAAAGGGCGCGGGCCGATTCAGCTAACGGGCCGGGCCAACTATCGGGAATATGGGCAGGCCATCGGGATCTATCTGGAAGAGCATCCAGAGATCGCCGCCATCCCTTCCATCGGCCTGCATATCGCCTGTGAATATTGGAAGCGCAAGGGGCTGAACGCGCTGGCCGATGCCGACAATCTGGAAGCGATCACGCGCAAGGTGAATGGCGGAGTTAATGGGCTGGCTGATCGCAAGCAGTATCTCGGCAAGATGAAGGGGCTGCTGGCATGACCATTCTCGACGCCCTCAAAGGCATCAACGGCAGTTACGAAATCCAGCGCATCATTGGTGCGTTCGGCTCGGTCGTGTTCATCGTGTCGGCTCCCGCGCTGGTATGGGCGGGCAAGATCACAGCGTCCTTCGATAGCTTCTGCCTTGCCTACCCTGCGGGTATCGCTGCCTGCATCGGCGCAACCGCTGGGGCGATCGCTCTGAAGGACCGGCAAATTGCGCGGGCCAAGGTTATCGAGAGGACGGGGGAATGATCTTCCTGCTCCCTCTCCTGATCTTCTACGGTTGCACATGGGAGAGTGACGAATGAACCTGTTGCCATTCTCCCTTGGCCTCCTGCGCGCCCACTGGAAGCTGATAGCCCTCGCCCTGCTACTCGCGGTCATCGGCGTCCAGCAATTGCGCGTCACGGGGCTGAAATCGTCCCTGTCTGCGGAAAAGGCAGGTCGCATGGCTGACCGAAAGGAATACGAGCGTGCACAGATGGAGGCGACGGCCAAAGCCTATGCCGCGAAGATCAAGAAGGAAGCCGAATATGAAGCCGAACGCGAGAAAGCGGACCTTGCTGCTGCTGACCTTGGCAAGCAGTATCGCGCTGCCGTCCTGCGCTACCAAGCCGCTCAACGTGAGACCGGCGGAAGCCATTTGCCCGTCTCCGCCGAAGCCGCCGAAAGCGTTGACCGACTCGGTGGACCTTCCGTCCTTCCTGTCGGGCAACTGATGATCCCGCAGGCTGACGCTCTGATCTGTGCGGATAATACCGCCAGGCTACAAGCGGCGAGGGATTGGGCGTTGTCGCTGGATAAGGTGGAGTAGCCCTAACTCGCCACATAGCCAACGAACGCCACCGTCAACACAGCCAGAACGATAAGGCCGCCGACGAGGAATTGCGTGGGGCCGGATAGCTTGCGGGACTCGAAAACACAGCGTCCGCGCCTGATACATTCCCCCCGCCGATCGCCGTAGCACATGGCGCACTTATCGGTCACCTCCCCTCTCCTTCCATAAGGGCGGTGATGCCAATATATGCCAAGCCAATGCGGGCATTGCTGCGCGTCCAGCGGCAACGGACCAGCACGGGGATAATGCCGATGTATCGGAGCGGCCATGCAGCCACCTCCCAGCAACGCCACCAGCGCGAGTGAAACGGGTTCTGATCCACCTTCTCAGCCATTAGCGGGGTTCCTTTTCTCGCGGTCCTCGATGCATCGCTTCCGCATCGGGCATGGCACCTTGTCGCACTGGCTCAGTCGCGGCAACTCGGCAGGGCAATGCGTATCCCAGCGCGTGGCATGGGCAATGGCCGCTATGATCGGTTTGCCCATCACTTCCCTTCCTGTGAGGCGCGGAGGGAAGCTGCTGCGCTAACCATGAGAAACCGGATATTGGTCGTGCAGTCTGGATCAACCCGCGTAGGCCAACAAGCCAACTGCGCTATCAGCCATGCCATATCCTGCTCATCAGGTGCCGTCAGGTGATCGTCATCCTTGGCAATCGCGGCATCAGCCCGCGCGATCAGTTCTTGCTTATCCATGGGCTGCCTCACTCCCGTTAAGGCGGGCGACAAAGGGCCGATCAAAATAGGTCTGACCGTCCAATTCATGACCGCCCTTGTCAGATACCTTGCCGCCTACCTGCTTGAAGTTGAACACGCGGCCCAACTCTTCGCTCTGGCGCTTGAGCGACCGTGCCCAATCCAGATCCATGCGCCGCGCATTCTGCCCGCTTTCGCCGCCGACGATGATCCAATCTGGCGCATACTTGTCGAGGATGACCGGGCCTAGCAGCGGTTCGAAGCTGCCAAATGTGAACAACGGGCGCGCCTCTTGCTTCACCTCCCATAGCTTCATCCGGTCGCGGTCATATTCATACTGGTTGGGCATGGTTGCGCCGATCGCTGCATTGATGGGCAGGACGCCGCCTGTCATCTTCATGACGTTGCCTATGCGCTTGGTCAGCAGCAGCCAGACGAGGTTAGGCGTTTCCTCGATCAGCTTGAACAGATCGCTGCGCCATTCCTCATCAACCTCATTATCGAACACGTCAGCCAGAGACGAGCAGAACACGAAGGGGCGCGAGCCATCCGCCTCGGCTTGGCGCTGCCATCTGCGAGGGTGCTTCCAATTGCTCGCGGACGTGCGCCGCCGAGGCTCACCAGCACCCCACCGGACTTGCCCATAGCGGGTGTCCATCAGGTTCTCGGCGTAGCAGTTATCACAAGCCGGGCTGACTTTCGTGCAGCCGACCCATGCGTTAAAAGTCATATCAGCCCATTCGATTTTCGTCGTATCGCCCATGGCAGTTACCCCTTCTCTGCGCGGTATTGCCGCCAATAGGATGCGTCTCTGCGCCGCCTATCGTAATCACGCCTACACTCCCGGCATTGCCTCATGCCGTTGGATTTGATGATCGTGTTCTCGCTGGTGAACTCATGCCCGTGCTTGCAGTGCGTCTGGCGCGCTTTGACGCTATCGCGCTTTGCATGGCACGGAACGCAGACCGCTTCGACGTGCAGATGATGTTCGGCGGCGTAGCCTAGATGGTGGTCATATTCGTGGCGCGGACCACCTTCGGACCACAAGTGACCGCAGTCTGCACATGGCAAAGTGTTTGGGTGGGGGCGTCGGCCCGTGCGGACCTCGACATTGATACGTTGGCGCGCCTGTTTCCGGTCGCCGTCACGGGCGGGCTTGGGCGCAGGCCCGTAGCGCCTTGCCTTCTGATCGGTCCATTCTATTTTGCTGAACTCAGCCATGCGATGCCCTCCATCGTGTGGTTAGGGCCGGGGGCTGCGCTAACAGCTTTTCCGGCCCGTTTTGGGTTAGCCACGAAGGTCGGGTTTTCTTGAGATTTCCGTCGCGATTTATGCCGCGTTAGACAAACCAACCCCTTGGCGTGTCTCATAATTACACGCCTCTTGGGTGCGCCATTACAAGGCCCGTGTCGTGATCGCTGACGGTTGGCAGCAACAAACGGCTTTGGAATTTCGCAAAGTTGCTGACAAAGCCGGTTTCGCCATGTTCACCAGCCACGCAAACATTCTTGCGGAACATGATACATCACTCATGAGGAGTGATGCCGGGAACAGCGGATTTGCCAGTCCTCAGGCGGGCAGGGCGGATTCGACAGGCCGCCCCGCGCCCTCCGGCTCCTTAGCCGCTGCGGCTTCTTCCTCCCGGATCAGCTTGGCGAGCAAGCGCCGGGCGCGCACCGCGCCCGCATCCGTGTTGAGAATGGCCGGGCGCAGGTCCCAGAAATCCTGCCCATCCATGTTCGCGGCGACCTGCGCGATCATCGGCTCGTCCTCAGTCGCGAAGGTGTGAGCGACTCCGGCGTGAATTTGCTGGGTCAACTCGGCATCATCGGTCAGGACGTCGCGATACTGCGTCCAGAAATAATGGGTCGAGGTTTCGGTTTCAGGCGTCAGGAGATGCGCGGTGGGCAGGAAGATGCTGGCGCCGGGATCGCCGCCAATCTCCGTTGCACCTGAATCCAATAGCAGCGCCGCCGGGGCAGTCCAGCGCATATGGCCGCGCATTTTCGCGTTACCCTTTGGCCCGCGCCATAACATCTGGAAGAGGAGCGGCAACTCGCTACCGTCGGTCCACATATAGGACCAGACATCGCGCCCCTCCTGCTCGACGCTTACCCGCGTGTTTGCGGCCGCATCTTCTATACCCAGCAAAGGGTGCAGATAATTGACGTGTGTCAGATCCATGAGGTTGTCGATCACCAGCCGGTAGTCGGCCGGGACATGGAGGTAGCCCCTGGTCCCCACAAGTTCGGGCGCATCGAGCATTGAAAGATCGGGAATGAGCGCGGGATCGGCGGCTTCCGGCGCACCCATCCACACCCAGATTCCATGATGACGTTCCTCCACCGGATAGCTGCGTGTCACCGCGCCTGGAGGAATGATGCCGCCATGGTGGGGATTGTGGACGCAGGCCCCGGAGCGATCGAACCGCAGGCCATGATAGGGACATTGCAGCGTGTTCTGCACCAGCACGCCGCCGGATAGCGAAGCGAAACGATGCGGGCATCTGTCGCCGATCGCCGCGACCTCGCCATTTTCCAGCCGGAACAGCGCGATCTTTTCTCCGAGCATTCGGATGCCTTGCGGCTTTTCGGTCAGCGTTTCGCTCCAGCCGGCCATGTACCAGGCGTTTTTCAGAAACATTGCTCTTTCCTCTCCAGGCGCATCGCCGTTGTTTTCCATATTTTTGATCGTGCCGCCCCGTATGACAAGGCACTGGAAATCTGATTTTTGATACTTTACGCCCGGCGGCGATGGATCTGCTCTCCCAGTTGATCACCACGGTCCGGGTGTCTTCGCCCCTGCTGTCGGAACTGTGCATCGGCAGAGATAGCTGCTGCATCATCGATGCATTTCTAGGGGCTCCTTTCCACTATGTGGTGGAAGGCCGCGTGACACTCACGCGCGGCGGCGAAACGCGAGAGCTGCAACCTGGCGATTTTCTGTTGATGCCGCGATGGACCACCTATGAGATTGCGAACGGAACCGGCGCCATGCGGCTGAGGCTGAAGGATTTAGCCGACGCTCCCAATTTGCAGCCATCCTTTGAAGCGCTCGACGGCGCGCTGCGAGTGGTTGTGGGGCCGGAGCCTTATACGGCGCGCCTCTTGTCCGGCATCGCTGTGTTCGATGCGATGAGCCTGGCCGGTCTTGGCCGCGCGCTGCCTGATATCGTTTTGCTGCCGGACGCCGCGAACCGGTTGAGGCCGTGGACTCAAGCAGCGATGGCGCTTGTCGGAGAAGGCGAGCGCCCTGCCGCTCCCGGCTTCGTCGCCATCGCATCGCGCGCCGTCGAAATGCTCGTTTCCGTGGCCTTGCGCGACTGGGCGGCTTTTGCGGAGCATGAGGCAGGCTGGCTGCGAGCGGTGCATGATGAGCGGTTGGCGCGCGCGCTGAACGCCATGCATTCAGATCCCGGCAGACGCTGGACGCTGGCGGACCTGGCGCTGCGGGCGGGCATGTCCAAGTCGGTCTTTTCAGAGACCTTTCTCCAGATGCTGGGCGAAACCCCTTTCGATTATCTGAGGCGCTGGCGCATGCATCTGGCGACACAGCAACTGCTCGACACCCGCGTTTCGGTGGCCCAACTCGCATCCGAACTGGGTTATCGCAGTGCGCTTAGTTTCAGCCGCGCCTTCCGTGCGACCAACGGCTGCACGCCTGCGGAATTCCGGCGGCGTTAAACCAGCGATTTCGACAGTGCGACCTTGCGCTCATGATCGAGCAACTGGCGTTTGACGTCCAGTCCTCCCGCAAATCCCGTCAATGCACCGCCGGAGCCGATAACGCGATGGCAGGGCGCGATGATCGACAGAGGATTGCGACCGTTGGAAGCGCCTACTGCGCGGCACGCGGACGGGCGGCCTGTCGCGTGCGCGATCTGCGCATAGGTCCGCGTCTCGCCGAAAGGAATCTGGAGCAGCGCTGACCAGACGGCCTTCTGAAAATCCGTCCCGCGAAAATCGAGCGGGAGATCGAATGATGTGCGTTGCCCATCGAAATATTGGCTGAGTTGGCGAGATGCCTCCGTGAAAAGCGGCAGGCCGGAATCCTCCACGCCACGTTCCCACCGGACGCGGTTTGGCGCGTCATCCTCCCACAGCAGTGCGGTCAGGCCCTGCTCGCTCGCGACCATGGTCAACTGGCCGACGGGAGACGAAAAGGTGCCGAACGCGCATGCCATGGACTGATCCTTCTTCTATCCGGCAAGAAGTAGACCATCGGAATGGCGGCCGCTTCCCGCTGCTTGCTTTCAAAGGCAGCCCGGACGCTATTTCAACCCGCCACCCATCGCCCGGTAGAGTTCGATCATATTGGCGGCGCGGGCAAGCCGGGTGGCGAGCAGGCTCCGCTCAGCATTGTACAACGTCCGCTGCGCGTCCAGCGTTGTGAGGAAAGGATCGACCCCCGCCCGGAAACGCGCCTCGGACAAGCGATACCCCGCCAGCGCGGCTTCCCTCAGCGAAGTCTGCGCCTCCACCTGAGCGGTCATGGTTCCGCGGCGCGCAAGCGCGTCGGCGACTTCGCGGAAGCCCGTCTGGACGCTTCCCTCATAAGTGGCAAGCATCGCGTCATAGGTCGCGCGGCTATAGCGCAGATTGCCCTGGTTCCTGCCGAAATCGAAGATAGGCAGGCTGGCCGAAGGCGCAGCCGACCAATAATCGCTGCCCGCCGCGAAGAGGTTGGAAAGACCGGCGCTCAACGTTCCAAATGCTGCCGTCAGCGAGATGTTAGGGAAGAAGGCCGCTCTCGCCGCGCCGATATTGGCGTTGGCGGCGCGCAGTTGATGCTCCGCCGACATGATGTCAGGGCGGCGCAGCAGAAGCGTCGATGGCAGGTCAGCGGGCAGGTTGGTCAAGGTGACATCGCCCTGCGGCATGGCGGATGGCAAATCCTCCGCAGGCACGGTCGATCCCGCGAGCAGGTTCAGGGCATTTTGATCCTGAGCGACCAGCGTGGTCGCTTCCGCAATGTCGGATCGCGCCTGATCATAGCTGGTCTGCGCCTGACGCACATCCAGTTCGGAGGCGATGCCCTTGGCAAAGCGCGCTCGCGTCAGTTCCAGCGTCTTGCCGAATGCGGACGCCAGATCCTGGGAGATGCGCAGTCTTTCCTGATCGGCCGCCATGGAAAGCCAGGCCGTCGCCGTTTCGGCGATCAGGGCGACCTGTGCCGCGTTGCGCGTTTCGACGCTTGCGAAATATTGCTCCAGCGCCGCCTTGCTGAGGTTGCGAATACGGCCGAACAGATCGATTTCCCACGCGGAAATACCGACTGAAGCCGAATATATATCGGTCCGTCCCGATGCGCCAGCGGCGGCTCCCGCGCCCGGCTGCTGCTGTTGAGCGAACGGCATGTCCTGATAGGTCGCGCTGCCCCGCCCCGCGATCGTCGGCAGCAGGTCCGCGCGCTGGACCCGGTATTGCGCGCGCGCCTGCTCCACATTGGCCATGGCCACGCGCAGGTCGCGGTTGTTGGCCAGCGCCATTTCGATCACGCGCACCAGACGCTGGTCGGTGAAGAAGTCGCGCCATGCCGTATCGGCTGGCTGGATCGCGGTCTGCCCCGGCGCAGCCTCTGGATAGGCCGGACCGGACGGGCTTCCGGCCGGGACCGGAAGCGCCGGGGTCACATATTTGGGCGCCATGTCGCAGGCGTTCAATGCCAGAGCCAAAGCGGTGGCTGTAAAGATCCTGTTCCTGTGCATTTGCCTCATGCTTCCTGCGGCGCGGCGGGCGGCTCGCGCCGGTTGGACTCCTGCTCCGCGTGGCCATGCTGGCGGAAAAGGCGTTTGACGACGGTGAAGAATACCGGGACGAAGAAGATGGCGAGCACGGTGGCCGACAGCATGCCGCCGACAACCGCGGACCCGATCGCGCGCTGCCCCCCAGCCCCCGCACCCTTCGCCAGCGCCAGCGGCAGGACGCCGAAGATGAAGGCGAAGCTGGTCATCAGGATGGGCCGCAGGCGCAGCTTGCCCGCCTCCAGCGCTGCTCGTGCAGGTGACAAGCCCGTACGCATCTTTTCCTCGGCGAACTCCACGATCAGGATGGCGTTCTTTGCCGACACGCCGATGGTGGTGATCAGGCCGACCTGGAGGTAGATGTCGTTGTTGAGGCCCACCAGAGCCGCGGCGATCACCGCGCCCAGCACGCCCAGCGGCACGACCAGCATGACCGCGATCGGCACCGACCAGCTTTCATACAGCGCGGCAAGGCAGAGGAAGACGATCAGCATCGACAGCGCATAGACCGCCGGAGCCTGGCCGCCCGATGTCCTCTCCTCATAAGAGATGCCGTTCCATTCGAAGCCGAAGCCCTTGGGCAGCTTCGCCGCATGCTCCTCCATCGCCTTCATCGCCTCGCCCGTGCTCACGCCGGGCGCGGGCGAACCCATGATCTGCATCGAGGGGACGCCGTTGAAACGCTCCAGCTTGGCAGGGCCCTGCATCCATTCGGTGTTGGCGAAGGATGAGATCGGCGCCATCGCCCCGGACGATCCGCGCACATGCAGCGCGCCGATGGAATCGGGCGAGGATCGGAACGGCGCGTCGGCCTGGACATAGACGCGCTTAACCCTGTCGCGATCGATGAAGTCGTTGACGTAGGAGCCGCCCATCGCCGTCGCGATCGTATCGTTGATGTCGGCCTGCGCGACGCCGAAGGCTCCGGCAGCGGCCTGATCCACGTTCAATTTCAGTTGCGCAGTATCTTCAAGGCCGTTGGGCCGCACCTGCGCCAGCCTGTTGTCCGCCGCTGCCATGCCAAGCAACTGGTTGCGCGCGGCCAGCAACTGGTCATGGCCCAGATTGCCGCGGTCCACGAGCTGGAAGTCGAAGCCCGACGCATTGCCCAGTTCCTGAACGGCTGGCGGAACGATGGCGATCACCGTCCCCACGGGGAACTGGCGGAAGGCCCCGTTGGCGCGCTGGGCGATCGCCTCCACATTATTTTCCGATCCCTTGCGTTCGGACCAGTCCTTCATACGGGCGAAGGCGATGCCAACATTCTGCCCCTGCCCCACGAAACCGAAGCCCGCGATGGTGAAGACGGCCGCCACATTGTCCTTCTCTTCCGTCATATAATAGTTGCGCAGCCGTTCGAGCGTCTTTTCCGTCTCGTCAATGCCCGATCCGGCGGGCAGCGAAACCTGGTTGATCAGCCTGCCCTGGTCTTCTTCCGGCAGGAACCCGCCCGGCAGGCGCAGGAAGATGACGGCCATGCCGACGGCGATCAGCCCGTAGACGAGCATGGTCCTGCCGCGGCTCTTCTCCAGCTTCTTCAACGCGATGCCGTAGCGGGTCACATTCCGGTCGAACATCCGGTTGAACCAGCCGAAGAAGCCCTTCTGATGCGCATGATCATGGCGCTGGGGCTTCAGGATCGTCGCACACAGCGCAGGCGTCAGGATCAGGGCGACAAGCACCGACAGGATCATCGACGACACTATGGTGATGGAAAACTGGCGGAAAATCACGCCCGTAGAGCCGGGGAAGAAAGCCATGGGAAGGAACACGGCCGACAGAACGAGGCCGATGCCGATCAGCGCGCCGCTGATTTCGTCCATCGACTTCTTCGCCGCTTCCTTGGGCGAAAGCCCCTCCTCCTGGATGATGCGCTCCACATTTTCGACCACCACGATCGCGTCGTCGACCAGCAGGCCGATGGCCAGCACCATGCCGAACAAGGTCAGCGTGTTGATGGTGAAGCCCGCCGCATGCAGGATCGCCAGCGATCCAAGCAGCACCACGGGCACCGCAATGGTGGGGATAAGGGTCGCGCGCCAGTTCTGAAGGAACAGGAACATCACCACGAAGACGAGCAACACTGCTTCGAACAGCGTATGGATGACCTGTTCGACCGACAGCTTTACATAGGTCGAATTGTCGACCGGGAAGTCATATTTCACCCAGGACGGGAAGCTGCCCGACAGTTCCTTGATGCGCGCCTTGACGCCCTCCACCGTGTCCAGCGCGTTCGCGCCCGGCGCCAGCTTGATGCCGAAACCGGCGGCGGGATGGCCATTGAAGCGGGCGCTGAAACCGTAGCTGTCGGCGCCAAGCTCGACACGGGCGACGTCCTGCAAGAGCACGGTCGAACCGTCCGGATTGCTGCGCAGGATGATCTTGCGGAACTGTTCGGGCGTGCGGAGACGCGATTGCGCCGTGACCGTGGCATTAAGCGCCTGCCCCTTGGGCGAAGGTGTGCCGCCGATCTGCCCCGCCGACACCTGCGCATTCTGCGCGCGGATCGCCGCCTTGACGTCACCCGTCGTGACGCTGAGGTTCGCCATCTTATAGGGGTCGAGCCACACGCGCATGGCATAGGACGCGCCCAGCAACTGCGTATCGCCGACGCCGTTCAAGCGGCTGATCGGGTCCTGAAGCGTGGATGCAACGAAGTCGCCCGCGTCTGATTGGTCATGGATGCCGTCATCGGCATAGACCGCCATCACCATCAGGAAGGACGATGTCGACTTGGTGACGCGCAGACCCTGCTGCTGCACTTCCTGGGGAAGCAGGGGCGTCGCCTGCGCCAGCTTGTTCTGCACCTGCACCTGCGCGATGTCGGCGTCGGTGCCCTGCTCGAACGTCAGGGTGATGGTCAAAGCGCCCGCCGAATCGCTGCTCGACGAGAAATAGCGCAGGTGGTCAATACCCTTGAGCTGCTGCTCGATGATCTGGGTCGTCGTATTTTCCAGCGTCTGCGCGTTCGCGCCGGGATAGACAGTGTTGATCGTCACCGTGGGCGGCGCGATTTCGGGGAACTGCGCCACCGGCAGCTGCCGGAGCGCCAACAGCCCGGCGAGCATGATGACGATCGCGATGACCCATGCGAAGATGGGCCGGTCGATAAAATAACGCGCCATGGCTTATTGCGCCTCGCCGGTTCCGGGCTTGATCTGCTGAGGCGGGCGCGGCTTGACCACGGTGCCCGGCTTCAAATTCTGCGGTGCTTCGACAATCAGCCGGTCGCCAGCCTTCAGCCCCTTGGTCACGATCCAGTTCTTGCCCAATGTCTCTTTCGCGTCCACCAGGCGCACTTCGACCTTGTTCTGCGCGTTGACGACCATGGCGGTCGCACGGCCCCGCGCGTCCCTGCTGATGCCCTGCTGCGGCGCGATGATCGCATTGGTCTGCTGCCCCGCAACCACCCTCGCCCGGACATACATGCCCGGCAGCAGCAGCCCGTCGGGATTGGGGAATGTCGCGCGCATGGTCACGGCGCCCGAACTCGGATCGACCGTCACTTCGGAAAATTGCAGGCGTCCCTCGACCCCATAGGTGCTGCCGTTGGGCAGAAGCAGCTGAACCCGCGCACCATCGGCATCGCTCACGCCGCCGGCGCGCAGGGCCTGGCGGAAATCGATGATCTGGGCGGCCGACTGCGTGACGTCGACATAGACCTTGTCGATGCGTTGGATGGTCGCGAGCGGATCGGCCTGCCCCGCCTGCACCAATGCGCCCGGCGTGAACAGCGACCGTCCGATGCGCCCGGAAATGGGAGCGCGAATCTTGGTGAAATTCTGGTTCACCTGAGCCGCCTCAACCGCCGCCCTCTGCGCCGCGACATCTGCCCTCGCCTGCTGCGCGCTGGCTATGGCATTGTCGGCTTCCTGACGGCTGACCGCGTTGATGCCCACCAATTCCCGATAACGCCGCGCCTGTAGCGCCGTGGCGTTGATCGTCGCCTGGGCGCGGGCCAGATTGCCGCGTGCCTGCGCCAATGCGGCGCGATAAGGCGCATCCTCAATATCGTACAGAAGCTGCCCCGCCTTCACATAAGCGCCTTCGGTGAAGAGGCGGCGGCGGATGATGCCGCTGATCTGCGGGCGCACCTCGGCCGTTTCGGCGGCGGCAATGCGCCCCGGAAGCTCGCTGATCAGCGGAGCCGACTCGACCTTGAGCGATACGACGCCCACGGACGGGGGCGGCGGCGCGGCAGGCGCCTCCTTGCCGCACCCGCTCAAGGCCAGGCTGAACACACAGGCCAACAATCCGACAATCAATCCCTTTGGCACCAGCCGATGCTCCGCTTTGTTACAATTCAAGGAGTGAACGTTCATTCCGCTTGCCGGTCAGGTAGGAAAGTGGCAAGGAGAGATCAAGGGTAAAAAAGATCAGGAGGAAAATTTTGGTTGCAGCGCAACACGAACCGGGGAGCAAGGAGCGCATCCTTGGCGCCGCGCGCGACCTGTTCAATCTTCATGGCTTTCACCAAAGCTCCATGGCCGAACTTGCAAGCAGTGCGCAGGTATCTGTGGGCCAGATTTACCGGCTGTTCAAGAGCAAGGAAGATATTATCAGCGCCATTGTGGAGGTCGATGCGACTGAGCGGCGGAGCGAAATTGTCGCGCTGCAAAACAGTCTGCACAACGGTGAAATCGATATCGAGGATGCTTTTGAACAGCTTTTCCTGACGGCGCTGAGCGATCATGAGGAAGCCTTGTCCTTCGACATATTGGCCGAAGCGTTCCGCAACGGCCGGGTCGGCGAGACGATCGCGATGCTGTGCGGCGACCTGCGCCAATGCCTGCACGATTTCGCCTGCGCGGCCAATCCAAATCTGGACGAAGCCAGCCTTCTTCAAGCCAAGGAGATGATCATGGCGTGCATGTTTGGTTTCGGCCACCGCAGCCTCTCGCGCCCGGAACTGAGCGCTGCAACAACTGCCAGAGGCGCGGCGCGGATGATCATCGCCGCCCTTCGCGGGATCGGCTAAGCCCCGTTCACCAGCATCCTGACGCTTTTCTCAAGGGGGCGTTCATCGCGCCTCCACCCCCTGCGGCAGAACCACTGCGGACCAGCTTCTGCCCGGCTTTAGATATTTGACCGCCAGCGCCTGAATCTGTGCGGGCGTCACGTCCAGCATGTCCTTGGCCATGGTCTGCATCGCCTGGACATAGCGCGGGTCGTGCGCGGCCCCTTCCATCTGGTTCATCCAGAAGGCGTTGCCGGTCCCCGCCCGCATCAGCAATTGCCGCATCGGCGCCACCGCGCGCTGCAATTCGTCATCGCTCACCGGATTTTTGGCGAGGTCAGCGGCGGTATCCTTCACGACGCCGTAGAAATAGTTGATGCGGTCGGGGCGCACCTGGCTGGTCACCAAAATATAGCCGCCATTTTCGTAGGAGAAGGGCCAGCTATTCTGCACGCTGGGCGAATAAGCCGCGCCCTCCGTCGACCGCAGCTTGTCGAACAGGCGGTCGTTGAAGATCTGCGTCAATATTTCCAGCTGCCGCGCCTCCGTCTGGAGCGCGAAGCCGCCCGCCGTAGGCCATGCCATGACGGCGGCCGCCTGATCCTTGCTGCCCGTGTGGCGCAGGACGACGGGCTTGGACACCGGAGCCGGGAAGCGCATCACCTTGTTCGCCGCTGGCACCGGCTGTTCGGAACGCGGGGGCAGCGCGCCGAAGGTGGCGGCCACCGCCTGGATGGCGTCGTCCGGCTTCACCTGCCCGAATATCTGCACCTCGATCGGCCCGGAGGCGAGCAGCGGTTCCCATGTGGCCCGGAACGCCTCCGGCGTCAGCCCCTCGATCTCCGCGCGCGAAGGGGTGCGGAAGCGCACATCCTTGTCATGGAGCAGCCAGTTGAGGTCGCGCGCGAGGACCGAATCGGGCGCGCGCGCCATGGCGTCATAGGCCAGCGCTGCTCCCGTCTTCACGCGGGCGATCGGCGCCGGGTCCCATCCGGGGGCGAACAGCTTGGCCGCGAACAGCTGGAGCTGATCCTTATAATCGGCCGGACGTGTGACCGCCTGAAACTCGAACGCATCGTCATCGATCGAAAAATCCATGCCCATGCGGCGGCCGTTGGTCAGTTCGTCCAGTTCGCGCTGCCCCAGCTTGCCGATGCCGCTCGCCACCAGCGCATAATTGGCGGCCCAGCCCGCCACGGGTTTGGACGGCGAAAACGCCTGCTGTCCATGGCCGAAGCGGACGTTGATCCTGACCTTCTCTGTTTCCGCATCATTGGCGAAGAGGGTCAGCTTCACGCCATTGGCATAGGTGATGCTCTCCATGCCCGGCAGGCCAACGGACGCACGGGACACGACCTTGCCCGGCGCGCCGATCTTGGGCAGGTCGGCCATCGTCACCGGCTTGGCTGACAGGCGCGCATTGGTCGCCGCCTTGACCGGAGCAGCCACGGCTGCCGCCAGCTTTGGGTCCAATCCCGGCTGGACCTTTCCAGTCACCAGCATGGCGCGGAACACGCCCGCCGAAAAAAGCCGCCGCGTCGAATCCAATATCTTCTGCGGAGTCATGGACGCTTTGCCGGAACGGAAAATGTCCAGTGCGGCCTGCGGGCTGACGGTCGTTTCCCGGATATCGACCGCGCTCACGAGATCGCTCGCCTGCTTTGCGCCAGCTTCGGTGTCGGCATTTTCGACCTGAATGGCCAGCGCCGTGTCCAGCTGGGCATATTCGCGGTCGATTTCCTGCTGGCTGGGCGGGCTGGCCTTCGCATCCTCAATGATGGCGCGAACGTCCGCCAGCGACTTTTCCCAATTGTCACCCGCAGGCAGGATGGTGACGAAAGTGCCGTCCGCCGACCGGCTGATGTCCTGCTGGTCAGCACTGGCTTGCAGGAAACTCCCGCCGCTGCGCGCCGCCTGCTCAAGACGGCGGCTGACGATCTGGAGCGCCAGCATGTCGGTCAGCTTGTCCTGATTATAGACGATCGTGTCCGCGCGCGGCTTCCATGGGCGCAGCCATGCCATGGTCAATCCGGTCGGCGCGCCGGGCTCCACCGTCACCCTGGTCGCAGGCGCCTTGGGATCAGGCTCGCCAAAGTCGGGCTGCGCCGCCCCCTTGCCCGGCACGGACCAACTCGCAAATTGATCCTTGACCAGCTGTTCGGCCATAGCCGGGTCCATGTCGCCCGAAATGGCGATGACGGCATTTTCCGGGCGATACCAGCGCTTGTGGAACGCCTCCATCCGCGCGGCGGTGACGGCGTTCAGCGTCGCCACAGTGCCGATCGGGCTGCGTTCGGCGAGCAACTGGCCCGCGAAGAAATGTTGCCGGGTGGCGTCCGAAATGCGCATCTGCGGGCCTTCGCCCTCACGCCGTTCCGCCAGCACCACGGCCCGTTCCGCATTGACGGCGCTGTCGATGATATTCGGGTCCGCCATCATCCCCGCCAATATTTTCAGGCTCTCGCCCAGGCTGGCCTGGCTCGCCTGAGGCAGGTCCAGCGCGTAGGTCGTGCCGGTGGGCGTCGTTTGCGCATTGCTGTCACTGCCGAAGGTGACGCCCAGCCGCTGCCAGATGCGCTTGGATTCGCCATCGGGCACATGGCGCGAACCGCGGAAGGTCAGATGCTCCATGAAATGCGCGTAGCCAAGCTCGTCCGGCTGCTCCATCAGCGATCCGGCGTCGATGCGCAGGCGGACGGAGACCTGACCGGGCGGCACGCCATTGCGGCGGATCGCATAGCGCAGGCCATTGGACAATTGGCCGAAGCGCCACGCCGCATCGATGGGAACGTCGCTATTTTCGTACAGCCATGGCCGCACCTGCGGCTCGGCCGTCTTGGGGACGGCAGGGGAAGAAGCAATGACCGGCTGCGTCCGCGCGGAGAGCGGGACGGGCGAACCCGAAATCAGCAGGCCAAGAACTGTCAGCGAAACGGCAGAACGCCGGAAGGAAAGGCTCATGGCGCGACAGCCTAGATCCAAATTCCTGAATGGCTACTGACGATTCTGTTTCACACCCCGTCCTTGGAGCGGATCGGCTTGCTTGAGGGCGTCAGCGGGCAGTCCGCTGAACAGCGGCCTTATGCGCGCCAACCCCGCTGCGACGGCGGCGGAACGGCTTTTTGGCGGGGGTTTCGCCGTCAGGGCGATGGGCCCGTTCAGCACCGCCGCGCTGCTGCCGCTGCTGCTGATCCTGATAGCGGCGCTGCCCCTCGGCCCGCTTCGCCTTCTGTTCCGGCGTCTGCTCCCGCCCCTTCCGCTGCGGCGCTGCCTTGGGCAGGTTGCGGACCGCTTCGACGAAGTTTTCAGGCAGAGGCACGACGTCCAGCTTCACGCGGGTCGTGCGCTCGATCGCTTTCAGATAAGGACGTTCATCATCCGCCACGAAACTGATCGCGACGCCCTCCGCCCCGGCGCGCGCGGTACGGCCGATGCGATGGACATATTGTTCGGGAACGTTGGGCAGTTCGAAGTTGATGACATGGCTGACGCCCGACACGTCGATGCCGCGCGCCGCGATGTCGGTGGCGACCAGCAGCTTCACATGGCCATGGCGAAACGCCTGCAAGGCAGTGGTGCGCTGGGCCTGGCTCTTGTTGCCATGGATCGCGACCGCCTGAATGCCCGCGCCTTCCAGGAAACGTACGACGCGATCCGCGCCATGCTTGGTGCGGGTGAAGATCAGCGCGCGATCGATCGGCTCGTTCCTGACGGTAAGGGTCAGGAGCGCCTGCTTTTCCGCCTGATTGACGAAGGTCGCCTGCTGGCGCACCCGCTCGGCCGTGGTGGACTGCGGCGCGACGCTCACCTTCACCGGATCGTGCAGGAACTGCGCGGCCAGCGCCTCGATCTCGCCCGGCATCGTGGCCGAAAAGAAGAGGTTCTGCCGCTCCCTGGGCAGCAGCTTGGCAATGCGCTTCAACGGATGGATGAAGCCCATGTCCATCATCTGGTCGGCCTCGTCGAGGACGAAGATTTCCGTGTCCTTGATGGTGAAGGCGCGCTGGTCGATCAGGTCGAGCAGACGGCCCGGAGTAGCGACCACGATATCGACGCCGCGCCCCAGCGCCCTGATCTGCCGGTTGATCGGCACGCCGCCAAACACGACCTCCACCGACAATTTCAGGAAACGGCCATAGTCGCCGAAGCTCTGGGCGATCTGCGCCGCCAACTCACGCGTGGGCGACAGCACCAGCATCCGGCATCCCTGCAAGGGCGTCGGCTTGGGATTGCGGGCGAAATGATCCAGGCTGGGCAGCGCGAAGGCCGCCGTCTTGCCAGTGCCGGTCTGCGCTATGCCGCACAGGTCCTTTCCTTGCAGCAGCACGGGAATGGCCTGCGACTGGATGGGCGTGGGCGAAGCATATTTCTTGGCGGCGAGCGCCCGGAGGATCGGCTCGGCAAGGCCAAGGTCGGTAAATTGCATTGGATAAAACTCACAAGTCGGGCGATGCGGCAGCACGGCCTGCTCATGCAGACCGGCGCGCAAGGCGGGTTACGAAACGACCCGCGTGAAAAGGGAAGCCTCAAAGCTTGACGCAGACTTTCATTGGCCGGCCCCTTCACCCTTCCGGGCCGGGACGATCACGCTGCCAATCGCTATGGAGCTTGAAGATGCCCCTGCTGCGCTGCGGCGCATATGGTCCAAACGGCGATAAAAAGCAAGTGGCCCCGGAACATAGGTCGGGACCACCCTCATACTGATATCATCTGATCGTAAGGCCGTGCCTCGCTAGAGGGGGACTTCGACATGCTTGCCGCGCATTTCGGCGCGCACGTCGCCGCCGAACATCTGCTTGAACATGCCGCCCAGCGACATATCCGCACGCCAGATTTCGGCGTGGCCAAGGTCGAACCGCAGCATCAGCAGATTGGGGTCCTGCCGTCCGCCCGGATACCAGGCGGCAACATCATGGGTCCAATACCGATCGATTACCGCCGGGTCCGTTTCCTCCGTCAGCGTCCCGTCGATGCAGGCGAACAGATAATGGCCCTTGCTGGAGAACTGCGCCATCGCAGGGCCGCCCGCCGCCAGCCGGTTATCCTTGCTCGTATAGAACCAGAAGCAATGGTTCGCGCCGGGGTCCAGTTGCGCCGTCATCGGCAAGCTATGATCATGCGAGCCCTGTAGGCCAATCATCAGAAAGGGGCTTTGCGCAAGCTCGGTCCAGAAGCGGTGACGGATGTCGGCCTCGTTGCTCATCTTGTCTCTCCTGTTCGTGAACACGGAATCAATCGATAAGCATGCGGCAGGGTTCCGCACGTCCAGCAGAAAGCTTGATCTCGCGCGGTCTTGTCTCCACATAGCGGCCATGCTGATCGAGACCGAACCCACGCCCAACCCGGCAACCGTCAAGTTCATCCCCGGCCGTGTCGTCATGGGCATGGGAACGCGCGATTTCGCCACGCCGGAAGAAGCGGAGGCATCGCCCCTCGCCTCGGCGCTGTTTGGCCTGGGCGACGTGACCGGCGTCTTCTTCGGCGGCGACTTCATTTCAGTGACCATCGCTCCCGGAGCGGAATGGAGCGACGTGAAACCGGACGTGCTTTCGATCCTGCTTGAACATTTTTCCGCCAACATGCCGCTGTTCCCGGCCGGTTCGGCGGGGGGCATCGTCGTTCCCGAAGAAGAGGAATTTGCCGACCCCGCCGATGCGGAGATAGTGGCGCAGATCAGGGAGCTGATCGACACACGCGTCCGCCCGGCGGTGGCGAATGACGGCGGCGACATCGTCTATCGCGGTTTTGACCGGGGCACGGTCTATCTGCGCATGCAGGGCGCCTGTTCCGGCTGCCCCTCCTCCACCGCGACGCTCAAGAACGGCATCGAGCAGTTGCTGAAACATTATGTGCCCGAAGTGACGGAAGTGCGCGCGGTTTGAGCGCTTGCCGGACGTCATTGGCAAAGCCGGACGGATCGACTAACCGCTGAACGGGCCGATCCGTTCGCGGTTTCTCACAGGGGACTTTCTTGCGCATTCTCGTCATCGACACCGCTACGCAGGCGCTGTCCGTGGCGCTGCTCGATGACGGCCAGGTGCTCGGCCATGTTCATGAGATTGTCGGCCGGGGCCATGCCGAAGCGCTGCTTCCCGCCATCGCCGCGTTGCCCGATGGCGGCCGCGCGGACAGGATCGCGGTGGATGCCGGGCCGGGCAGCTTCACCGGCGTGCGCATCGGCATTGCGGCGGCGCGCGCGCTTGCACTGGCCTGGTCGCTCCCTCTAAATGGCTATGGCGCGCTTTCCCTGATCGCGGCGAAAGCGGCGGCGGACCATGAAGGCGGCCCGATCGCGGTCACCATCACCGGAGGGCATGGCGAACTGTTCTGGCAATGTTTCGAAGCGGACGGGCTGACGCCACTCACCAGCCCCGCCTCCACCCCTATCACGGCACTGGCCGCACAGCTCGATCATCCCGTCATCTACGGGACGGGCGCCGAGGCGCTGATCACTGCCAGAGGACATGGGGTCGCCGTCAACCGTTATCCCGATTCCGCAGACTATCCCTTGATCGCGGCTTTGCCCGCGCTGCCCCCCTCCCCCATTTATTGCCGCGACGCCGACGCGCGGCCCATGGCGGAGCAGCCAGCGAAATGATCTCCGGCCTGACGCTCGACAGCTTTGAAGAGGCGGAGCGCAACGCCATGGCCGACGCCATGGAGGTGATGACGCAGGCCTTCGATCCCGCCTATGGGGAGGCATGGACCTTGTCACAGCTTGCCGGGGTCATGACGATGCCGGGAACATGGCTGACCATCGCGCGGGTGGATGCCGCCGTGCTTGGCTTTGCCCTGGTTCGGTCGGTGCTGGACGAATGCGAACTTCTGCTGCTTGCGGTGCATCCGCTGTGGCGCGGGCGGGGTGTCGGGCGGACATTGTTGCTCGATAGTATCAAGACCGCGCGCCGCCGCGGCATAAGAACGATGAACCTGGAAGTCAGGTCATCCAACAATGCTATAAAATTGTATGAAAATGTCGGCTTTGAATATGTACATCGACGTCCCGGTTATTATCGCGGCCAAGATGGACAACTTCATGATGCGCTGAGCTTGCGTATAGAAATAATGGAATAGCCTGCATCCTCCCTTGCTAAACGGATGCCAAGGGTATAATCCGACCATACCGCTCCTGAAATGATTTCGGGAGGCGGGTCGCATCTAAAACCAGCCTTCGCAGGATAAGAAAAATGGAAACCGAATCGGCGCAGAACGAACTGCTTATTACTTTGACGTCTGATATTGTCGCGGCTCATGTCTCGAACAACAGCGTCGCAGTTTCTGATGTCTCCACTCTCATTCAGAATGTTCATGCCGCGCTTTCCGGGCTGGCGACGCCCGCCGCCGCGCCGGAAGTGAAGCCGGAGCCGGCTGTTTCCGTGCGATCCTCGATCAAGCCGGATTACATCATCTGCCTGGAAGACGGGAAAAAGCTGAAGATGCTCAAGCGGCATCTGATGACCCATTATCAGATGACGCCGGAAGATTACCGGGCGAAATGGGGCTTGCCCGCCGATTATCCGATGGTCGCGCCCAACTATGCCGAACAGCGCCGCTCACTGGCGAAGAAGATCGGCCTTGGCACCAAGCGCCGCCGCGCCCGCGTCAAATAAGGACGCTTGACGCCATCCGTCATGACGAAGGGGCGCATCGGCCATGCGCCCCTTTCATGCTGTGGGAAAAGCCGCTAGCTTCGCCCCACCATCCGATTACAGAAATGAGCGAACCTTCATGAACCGCAAGATCGACGTGGAAGCCCTTTGCCAGGAAAAGGGCCTGCGTATCACCGAGCAGCGCCGCGTCATCGCGCAGGTTCTGAGCGACGCGTCCGATCACCCGGACGTGGAAGAGTTGCACAAGCGCTCCTCCGCCATCGATCCGGGCATTTCGATCGCCACCGTCTATCGCACCGTCCGCCTTTTCGAAGAGGCGGGCATCCTTGAACGTCATGATTTCGGCGATGGCCGCGCGCGCTATGAAGCAGCGCCGGAATCGCATCATGACCATCTGATCGACGTCGAAACCGGCAACGTCATCGAATTTGTCGACCCGGAACTGGAGCAGTTGCAAAAGCAGATCGCGGAACGGCTGGGCTTCCGCCTGGTCGATCACCGCATGGAGCTTTACGGCGTCTCGCTCGAACGGAAGAACTGACCGGCTTGCCCAGGCTGCGCCGGTGGCTGCGGACAGGGGCGCTCGCGGGCAGCCTGCTCCTGTGCCTTCTCCCTCACCTGATCTGGCGCGCATTGGGCAGGCGATCCCCCTGGCCGCGCCTGTTCCTGGGCATGGCGGCGCGCTCCGTCGGCGCCCGCGTGCGGACCGAAGGCCATGCCTTTCGCGGCGACAGCTTCATCATCGCCAACCATGTAAGCTGGATCGACATATTGGCCCTGGGCGGAGCCACCGGCGCCGCCTTCGTCGCTCATGACGGGATAGCGGGGTGGCCGGTGATCGGCTGGCTGGCGGCGCAGAACAACACGCTTTTCGTCGCGCGCAACCGGCGCGGCGCGCTGGCGCATCAGATCAGCGGCCTGCGCGCCGCCCTGGCCGGGCATCAGCCGGTCGCCCTGTTCCCGGAAGGTACGACGAGCGACGGCAGTGGCCTTCTGCCCTTCAAGCCGTCGCTGCTCGCCGTTCTGCTGCCGCCGCCGCGCGCCGTGATGATCCAGCCGGTGCATATCGATTACGGTGCGGCCACCGCGGACATCGCCTGGCACAGCGACGAAGCCGCGGGCGCGAACGCAAGGCGGCTGCTGGAAAGGAGGGGGCCCCTTGACGTGACCCTGCGTTTCCTTGAGCCTTTCGACCCGCTGCAATATCCCGATCGCAAGCAACTCGCGGCCGTGACGAGCGAAAGGATCGCCGCCAGCATCGCGCGCCACCTGCCGCCTTTCACTTGCGCGGCGGCGGCTGTATAGCTGGACCGCATGAATCGTAACAACGCTCCCAAGACTCCGGCCACATTCCACGTCAAATCCTTCGGCTGCCAGATGAACGTCTATGATGGCGAGCGCATGGCCGAGATGCTGGGCGAGCGCGGCATGAGCGCCGCAGCCGACGGCGCGCAGGCCGATCTCGTCATCCTCAACACCTGCCACATCCGTGAAAAGGCAGTGGACAAGGTCTATTCCGACATCGGCCGCCTGACGCGCGAGGATGGCACGCGTCCGATGATCGCCGTTGCTGGCTGCGTCGCGCAGGCTGAAGGCAGCGAGATCAGCCGCCGCGCGAAAAGCGTGGACATCGTCGTCGGTCCGCAGGCCTATCACCATCTGCCCGAACTGATCGAAAAGGCCGGGCGCGGCGAGGAGGCGGTGGACACCGACATGCCGCTCGCCTCCAAATTCGGCGCGCTTCCCGCCCGCGCCAAGCAGGCCCGTCCCACTGCCTTCCTCACCATCATGGAAGGATGCGACAAATTCTGCACCTATTGCGTCGTGCCCTATACGCGCGGCGCGGAAATCAGCCGCAGCTGGGCCGCGATCCTGGATGAGGCAAGGGCGCTGGTCGACGGCGGGGTGCGCGAAATCACCCTGCTGGGCCAGAATGTGAATGCCTGGACCGGGGAGGACGCAAAGGGCCGCGCGCAGGGCATGGACGGCCTGGTCCGCGAACTGGCGAAGCTCGACGGCCTCCAGCGCATTCGCTACACCACCAGCCATCCCAACGACATGAGCGACGGCCTCATCGCCGCGCATGGCGAGGTGGAAAAGCTGATGCCTTTCCTCCATCTGCCCGTGCAGTCAGGCAATGACCGTATCCTGAAGGCCATGAACCGCAGCCACAGCGCGGACAGCTATCTGCGCATCATAGAACGCGTCCGCGCCGCGCGCCCGGACATCGCCCTGTCGGGGGATTTCATCGTCGGCTTCCCCGGCGAGACCGATGCGGAGTTCGAAGATACGCTGAGGATCGTCGAGCAGGTGCGTTACGCGCAATGCTATTCGTTCAAATACAGCCCCCGACCCGGCACCCCTGCGGCGGAGATGGACGGGCAGATCCCGGCCGAGGTGATGGACGAGCGGCTGGCGCGGTTGCAGGCGCTGATCAACAGGCACCAGGCCGAATTCAACGCTGCCGCCGTGGGACGCCGCACTGATATTCTGCTGGAACGCAAGGGACGCCATCCAGGGCAGTTGATCGGCAAAACGCCCTGGCTGCAATCAGTGCATATAACCGCGCCGGAACTTTTTATCGGCGATATGGTCGAAGTGGATATCATCAGCGCCGGCCCGAACAGTCTGGCCGGTCAGCCCAGCAGGAGGAAGGCCGCTTGAACCTACTCACAGTCGTTCCCGGAAATGCGGGAACCCATCTCCGAACCTGTCCGCCAGGCTCGACGGGAAAGAGATGGATAGCCGTCCCCACGGCTGCGACAGAAGTAGGAAAGGGCTGACCCATGTCCAAGAAACCGAACCAGAATCATCGTCTCGACGCTGCCGAACGCGCCCGGTTGGAGGTGACGTTCGAAAAGCCGCACCTGTTGGGAACGCTGTTCGGGCAATATGACCAGAATCTGGTCGCGATAGAGAATCGGCTGGGCGTCTACATCGCGGCGCGCGGCAACAAGTTGCAGATCGAGGGCGACCCCGAAGCCGCCGCGCGCGCCCGCGACGTTCTGACCGGCCTCTATAATCGTATCGTCGCCGGGCAGGAGATTGACGGCGGCGCGGTTGAGGCGGTCATAGCCATGTCCGCCGAACCCACGCTGGACGGCATCATTCGCCACGATGTCGCCGAACCGCCCAAGGTGATGATCCGCACGCGCAAGAAGACCATCGTCCCCCGGTCATCGACCCAGGTCACCTATATGGAGGCGCTGACCCGGAACGATATCATCTTCGCGCTTGGCCCCGCAGGCACCGGCAAGACCTATCTCGCCGTCGCCCAGGCAGTCAGCCAGCTCATCACCGGCAGCGTCGACCGGCTGATCCTGTCGCGCCCCGCCGTCGAAGCGGGCGAGCGGCTGGGCTTCCTGCCGGGCGACATGAAGGACAAGGTCGACCCCTATCTGCGGCCGATCTACGACGCGCTATACGACACGCTGCCCGCCGAGCAGGTGGAGCGCCGCATCGCATCGGGCGAGATCGAGATCGCTCCCCTCGCCTTCATGCGCGGCCGGACGCTCTCCAACGCCTTCATCGTTCTGGACGAGGCGCAGAATACCACCATCGCCCAGATGAAGATGTTCCTCACCCGCTTCGGCGAGGGCAGCCGCATGGTGATCTGCGGCGACCCGCGTCAGGTCGATCTGCCGCAGCCGGGCATCTCCGGTCTGGCGGACGCGGTCGCTCGCCTGGAGGGCGTGGAAGGCATATCGGTCGTTCCATTCGGTATAGGCGACGTCGTGCGCCATCCGGTCGTGGGCCGCATCGTTCAGGCATATGAGGGGCCGGATGCCTAGACCGGCTCACCGCGCCCCTTCCCTTCGTGCCAAGACCTTCACCACCATCAACAGAGCCTTGACCCTATGATAGAAGTCGCCGTCCTCCACGATCAGGGCTGGCGTGGCCCCGACTGGGACATGCTCGCCCAGCGCGCCGTCGCCGCGGCCATCACCCACAGCCCCTACGCATCCTTCGCAACCGACGAGGCGCTGTACGAGGTCGCTGTCAAGCTGACCAGCGACGAGGAGGTGCACGCGCTGAACCGCGCCTATCGCGACAAGGACCGGCCGACCAACGTCCTGTCCTTTCCAATGGTGCAATCGGACCTGCTGGAGGCCACAGCGAACACTGACGATGGCGAAGTGCTGCTGGGCGACATTGTCCTGGCGGAGGGCGTGTGCGCCAGCGAAGCGGCGGCCAAGGGCATCTCCATCGCCGATCATGCAACCCATCTTATCATCCACGGCACTTTCCATTTGCTGGGCTATGACCATATGGAAGACGCCGAGGCCGAAGCGATGGAAGCGCTGGAAACACAATCGCTGCTGAGCCTTGGCATCAACGATCCTTATGGGGATCGCTAGATTTTTGCTGCCGATCGCTTTAGCAGCCAGATATACAAGCATTGAACAGGGGAATAGGAAGGCAGATGGCTGAGGGCAGCCCAAAGGACGGCAACGGTTCCAAGGAATCGGACAGTAGTAGCCAGGAAGGTGGCTTATGGAGCGGCCTCAAGTCGCTCCTCTTCGGCGAGGAAGAAAGTCCTAGCCTTCGCCGCGAACTGGAAGAAGCGCTGGACGAATATGATGAGGAGGAGCAGGAGGAAGGCTCCGCCGCTCCCGCCAAGGGCGACCTTTCGGCGATCGAACGCCAGATGGTCCGCAACCTCCTGCACTTTTCAGAACATACGGTAGATGACGTCGCCGTCCCCCGCGCGGACATCATCGCTATCGAGGAAAAGGCGAGCTTTTCCGATCTCGCCGCGCTGTTCGCCGAAGCGGGCCACAGCCGCATCCCGGTCTATCGCGACACGCTGGATACGATCGTCGGCATGATCCACATCCGCGACGCCTTCGCGATCCTCGCGGGCAAGGCCCCCGTGCCGGACAGCATCGCGCCTTTGATCCGCCAGCCGCTCTATGTGCCCGAAAGCATGGGCGCGCTTGACCTGTTGGCGGAAATGCGGGCCAAGCGTACGCATCTGGCCATCGTCCTGGACGAATATTCGGGGACGGAAGGCCTGCTGACCTTTGAGGATCTGGTGGAAGAGATTGTCGGCGATGTCGAGGACGAGCATGACGACGCGCCCGAAGCGCTGCTCGTCCCGCTCGACCATGGCCTGTGGGAAGCCGACGCCCGCGCCGAACTGGACGATGTCGCAAAGGAGATCGACAGCCGCCTCGCCGATATAGAGGAAGATGTCGATACGCTGGGCGGCCTCGCCTTCGTCATCGCCGGACGCGTGCCGGAGGCCGGGGAGATATTGGAACATGAACAGAGCGGCTGGCGTCTTGAAGTGATCAGCAGCGACGGACGCAGGGTCAAGCGCCTGCGCCTGCATCCGCCGGTGAACCAGGACGGCGGCGAGGAAGAATGACAGCTACGGCGGGCGCTCCGGCTGGACATAACGCGCCATAATGTCCGCTTCCACCGTTTCCGCGCGGCGCTGGAGCGCCCTCGCCCTGCTGTTGCTCGCTTTCGGGCTCTCACCCCAGTTGCGCGCGGAAACGCCGTGGACGCTGGTCAAAAGCTATCCGCACGACCCGGCCGCCTTCACCGAAGGACTATTCTTCCATGACGGCGCTTTGTTCGAAAGCACGGGGCTGGAAGGGCAATCGGAAATCCGAAGGGTCGCGCTGAAGGATGGGAAGGTGCTCGAACGCCGCGTCATCCCCCCGCCTTATTTCGGCGAAGGCATCGTCAACTGGAAAGACCGGCTGATCAGCCTCACCTGGCGGCACCGCACGGGTTTCGTGTGGAAGCTCGATGACTTTTCCCCGGTCGGGCAATTCCGCTATGAAGGCGAAGGCTGGGGCCTGACGGAGGACGGCCATAGCCTGATCATGAGCGATGGCACGGCCCAGCTCCGTTTCCTGGACCCGGAGCAGCTCACCGAGCAGCGCCGCATCACCGTGTCCTTCAACGGCCGCCCCGTGAACCGGTTGAATGAGCTTGAATATGTGAAGGGCGAAATCTGGGCCAATATCTGGTACGACAGCCGGATCGCGCGCATCGACCCGCGCACCGGAACCGTCATCGACTGGATCGACATCTCACCCCTTTACGAGGCAAGCGGCGCGAAAGACGGCGAAGCGGTTCCGAACGGCATCGCGTACGATGCCAAGGGCGACCGCCTGTTCATCACCGGCAAATATTGGGCGAAGCTGTTCGAGATCAAGGTGAAACGCGAGAGCATCGCCCGGTAGAACATGCTCCGTTCGAGCTAAGTTGTCGAAACCCTCCCGCTCCTGTCATCAACTCGCCTTCTTCCGCCGCGTCTCCCATCCCTTCTTTGCCGCAGCCGAGCGATCGGCCGCCGACCGCCGGGCAGAGGCCGCGCCGCCCTTCCGCCCGCCCTTGCGCGAAGAGACGTGCGTGTCGGGCTTGCCGCGCCCGGAACCGGACTTGTTGCCGCCGCCCGATTCCTTGTTCACCGTGGCCCAGGCCCGCCGTTCCGCCTCCTTGTGGGAAACGCCGCGCTTCTCATAACCTTCCTTAATATGCTCCGCCTTGCGCTTCTGCTTGCCGGTATAGCTGCTCTTGTCGCCCTGGGGCATGGATCATCTCCTGTGCAGTCATCGCCCTGTTCAACGTACCGTCTCGCTTCCCGTTCACTCCGCTACGCCGCCGTCACGATCGTTGCGGAACGGAACCGAATGGGCGGCGTTCCTCTGGCCATGGAGCAGCGCACCCTTATCGAAAGGCTGGCCCGCCACCTTGCCGCCGGTGATCCCGATCAGTGGCAGGGCCGGGTGGCCGACGCCGCAAGCATCCTCGCCATCATGAAGGACCCTGACGCCGATATGCGCGACGCGGGGGATGAGACGCTGTGGCGCGCCATGATCGACGCCGCGCTGCGTCAGCGCTGGCAGGTCGCTGGCGGAGAAGGCGGCGACGAAGCGCGCCCGGGCACGGATGAGGAAGGCGAATTCCGCCTCCATCCCCATGGCGTGACCGACAGCCGTGCCGAATGGGTCCATGTTCACAATCCGCAGGAGAAATCATCATGAAGGGGCTGCTGAAACTCGCGTTCCTGACAGGGCTGGGCACAGTCGCCTGGAAAAGCTGGAAAGAGCGGCAGGCGAAAGCCGCGCCTGACGACCGCGCGCCGGTGGGATCGTCGGGCATCGTGCGGGATGCAGGGCCGCAAGAACAGCATATCGACGCCCGCGATTGGGACATGGTGGACGAGCAGGTCGACGAATCCTTCCCCGCCAGCGACCCGCCCGGAAACTATCGCGGCGTCGCCTGACGCAGCCCCGGCGCTCTTGTTGCTCCACAGCGGCCGCCGCCCTATGAGGCGGTAGCTGGCGGGCGGCCGCCTGCTCTTGAACAGGGGAAGTTTATCAATGCCTTCGGGTCTGATCGCGCTGCTCGATGACGTAGCGGGAATAGCCAAGCTCACCGCTACGTCGCTGGACGACGTGGCCGCGGCGGCAGGCAAGGCCGGGTCGAAGGCGGCAGGCGTGGTCATAGACGATACGGCGGTGACGCCGCGCTATGTCATGGGCCTGACGCCCGATCGCGAGCTTCCTATCATCTGGAAGATCGCGCGCGGATCACTTCGCAACAAGCTTCTGTTCCTGTTACCGGCCGCGCTTCTGCTCAGCGCCTTCGCTCCCTGGCTGCTCCCGCCCTTGCTGATGGCGGGCGGCGCCTTCCTCTGTTTCGAAGCTGCCGAAAAGCTGTTGGAGGCGGTGCAGGGCGGCCATGATCCCGCCGAAGATGCGCTCGCCACCCATAGCTCCGCCGAACTGGAGCAGCAGAAGGTTTCCGGCGCGATCCGTACCGATTTCATCCTGTCGGGCGAGATCATGGCAATCGCGCTGGGCACCGTGGCGACAGAGCCGCTTTGGGAGCAGGCGGTTATCCTGACGGTGGTCGCCATCCTCATCACGGCGGGCGTATATGGCGTGGTCGGGCTCATCGTGAAGATGGACGACATCGGCCTGCATTTGGCCGAAAAGTCGTCCGCCACGGCGCGGACGGTCGGCCGCGGCCTTGTTCACGCCATGCCGGTGCTCATGAAAATCCTTTCGGTCGTGGGCACGGCCGCCATGCTGTGGGTCGGCGGCGGGCTGATCGTCCACGGCCTGCATGAATTTCATTGGGACCTGATCCCCGGCGCGATCCATTCAGTGGCGGAAAGCGCGGCCCATGCCTTGCCCGCCGCCGGTTCGGTGATCGAATGGGTGGTGAACGCCATCGGATCTGGCATAATCGGCCTGATCATAGGCGGCATCATCGTGGCCATCCTTCATCTGTTCAAGAAGCACTAAGAGGCCCTCCATGCCCTCGCCATGGCGGCAGGAGGCGGGCGCGCTGATGGCGCTCGCCCTGCCGATGATCGCCGGAAACATCGCCTGGGCCGGGATCGCCGCGACCGACCTGCTGCTGATCGGCGGCCTGGGCGCTCAGGCCGTCGCTGCTGGTGCGCTGGCGATCAACCTGTTCAACGCATTTCTGATCTTCGGCATGGGCCTCGTGACCGCCGCAGCCCCGCTGATCGCGGCGGAGCGCGGCCGCCGCCGCCATTCCGTGCGGGACGTGCGCCGCACCGTGCATCAGACGCTGCGCGCCGCGCTCCTGTTCGTCCTGCCCGCCTGGCTGCTGCTGTGGCAGAGCGAATCGATCCTGCTCGCCATGGGCCAGCAGCCTGAACTCGCCCATGATGCCGGACGGCTGATGCGCGGCCTGCAATGGGCGCTGCTCCCGTTCCTTGGCTTCACCACCCTGCGCAACTTCATATCGGCGCTGGAAAGGCCGGTGTGGAGCCTCGTCATCATGGCGGCAGGCATTCCGTTCAACCTGCTGGCCGGATGGACTCTGATCTTCGGTCACTTCGGCTTCCCCGCGCTCGGACTGTTCGGCGCCGGAATTGCAAGCAGCCTGTCCTCCTGCTTCCTGTTTCTGGGGCTGTTGGCCGTGATCCTGATCGATCGCCGCTTCCGCCGTTACCGCCTGCTCGGCCGCTTCTGGACCCCGGACCGGGAAAGGCACCGCGCCGTCTGGGCGCTAGGCCTGCCGATCGCGATCACGCTGGGGTTCGAAACCACCGTGTTCAATGCGTCGGCCTTCCTCATGGGCCTGATCGATCGCGATTCGCTCGCCGCGCACGCTATCGCGATCCAGATCGCCGCGCTCCTCTTCATGGTGCCGATGGGAATCGGACAAGCGGCGACCGTCCGGGTCGGAATGGCGCACGGGCGCGGAGACGCCGCCGCGACAGGGCGGGCAGGCTGGATCGCGCTGCTGCTCGGCACCGGCTTCGCCCTGGCGGCGGCCGCCCTGCTCGTCACCGTTCCCCGCCTGCTGATAGGCGCGTTCCTCGACCTGTCCGATCCTCTCAACAGCCGCACGGCCGCGCTGGCTGTCAGCTTTCTGGGGATCGCCGCCCTGTTCCAGCTCGTGGACGCCGCCCAGGCGATCGGCGCTGGCGCGCTGCGCGGCCTGCACGACACGCGCGCGCCCATGATCTTCGCGCTGCTGGGCTATTGGGTCATCGGCATCGGCATCGGCACGCTGCTGGCCTTTCCCATGGGATTGCAGGGGCTTGGCATCTGGATCGGCCTTGCGGCGGGCCTTGGCGTGGTGGCGGTGCTGCTGGTCATCCGCTGGAGCCGCCGCGATGCGCTGGGGCTGACCGCTCATCTCCCGCCCCGCTCGTCTTGAAAACCACTCCTTGCACATGGTGCGGCGCACAAAGCAATTGAACCTGCGGCGCGAATCAGTAATGACGGGCGCACCATGACTGCCCCGACGACCATTTTCGAAGCGATCGCGCTTCAGAAATGCCTGATGGCGACCTACAACAAGATGGTCGTCAAGCTGGCGCCGCACATCCTCTATACCCGCCATGACGAGATGTTCATCGACGCCGTGACGATCGAGCGGGAAGGCCGCCCGCCGCGCGAGTTGAAGCTGGGCACCTTCAAGCTCGCGGGCCTGAACGAGGTCAGCGTCATTGACGAGACGTTCGAGGCGATGCACGGCCTCTACGACGAATCCGACGTGAAATATAAGGGCGTAACCCTGTTCGCGATCGCGCCGGAAAGCGCCGCCGCCTGAGGCAGGAGGGGGCGCCCAGCCCCCTGCCCCTTATTTCTTCAGCCGGTATCCGGTCTTGAACATCCAGCCGATCACGGCCAGGCACACAAGCAGCATGGCGGTGATGAACAGCAGGCTATATTCGATCCCCACATCGCCCCGGCCGAAAAAGGTCCAGCGAAAGCCCGAGATCAGGTAGACGATCGGGTTGAACAGGGTGATCGTGCGCCAGGGTTCGGCCAGCATGTGGATCGAATAAAATGCGCCGCCCAGGAAGGTCATGGGCATGATCAGCAGCAGCGGAATGACCTGCAACTGCTCGAAACTCTGCGCCCATATGCCCAGGATGAAACCGAACAGGCAAAAGCTGACCGCGATCAGGACCATGAATGCGATCATCGCGAACGGGTGCATGACATTGACGTCGACGAACAGGTGCGCCGTCGCCAGGATGATGAGGCCGACGATCAGCGACTTGGTCGCCGCCGCGCCGACATAGGCGATCACCGTCTCCCCCGCTGAGATGGGCGCGGACAGCAGTTCGTAGATGGTGCCGCTGAACTTGGGCATGTAGATGCCGAAGCTGGCGTTGAAGATGCTTTCGGTGAACATCGACATCATGATCAGGCCTGGCACGATGAAGGCGGCGTAGGGAATGCCGTCAATCTGCGTCATGCGCGATCCGATCGCCCCGCCGAACACGACGAAATAGAGCGATGTGGTGATGACCGGCACCAGCAGGCCGGTCAGGAGCGTGCGGCTGAACCTGTGCAGTTCGAACCTGTAAATGGCCCAGATGGCGCGATGATTGAAATGGCTCATGCCGCCTTCTCCTGATGGACGAGGCTGACGAAGATGTCCTCCAGACTGCTCTGCTGCGTATTGAGGTCCTTGTACCCGATGCCAAGGTCGCCCAGCCGCCGCAGCAGCGAGGACACGCCGGTCCGCTCGGCCTGCGTGTCGAACACATATTCGATCTCGCACCCCTCGCCGTTCAGCGACAGGTTCCATTCGGACAATTCCGGCGGCAGCGCGTGCAACCGGTCGCTCAGCGTCACGGTCAGCGTCTTGCGGCCGAGCTTTTTCATGAGGGCCGTCTTGTCCTCGACCAGGATCAGTTCGCCCTTGTTGATCACGCCGACCCGATCGGCCATCTCCTCGGCTTCCTCGATATAATGAGTGGTCAGGATGATGGTGACGCCGGTCTGCCGCAATTCGCCGATCAGTTTCCACATATCGCGGCGAAGCTCGACATCGACCCCGGCCGTCGGCTCATCCAGGAACAGCACGCGCGGCTCATGGCTCAGCGCCTTGGCGATCATGACGCGGCGCTTCATGCCGCCTGAAAGCTCCAGCATCTTGTTGTGCCGCTTGTCCCACAGCGACAGGTCGCGCAGCACCTTTTCGATATAGGCATCGTTGCGCGGCTTGCCGAAAAGGCCGCGCGAAAAGCGCACCGTGTCGATGACCCGCTCAAAGGCGTCGGTGTGCAGTTCCTGCGGCACCAGTCCAATCGCCGCGCGCGATTCGCGATAGTTTCGCACGATGTCATGCCCGGCGACGGTCACCGACCCGCCGCTGGCCCGCACATTTCCGCAGATGATTGAAATCATCGTCGTCTTGCCCGCGCCGTTGGGGCCAAGCAGCGCGAATATCTCCCCCTCTTCTATCTCAAGATCGACGCCTTTCAGCGCCTGAAAGCCCGACGCATAGTTTTTCGTCAGGCCGGAAACCGTTATGATCGACGCCATGCGTGGATAAGCCCCTTTCTTTGCTGGCGAAGATAGGGGACGAACGGCGCGGCGCAACCGGAAGGCTATTCGCCCCGGCGGAAAAAGCGAAAAACCGTCGCCGGGGGGAAGTTGCGCACCGTCTGGCCGACCCGTTTCACGTCCAGGTTCAGCGCGTCCAGCACGTCCCGGCTCACCGGCGGACGGGGTGAATAGGTGAACTGGATGAAGCCGCCGCCCGGACGCAGCATGCGGAACGCCTCGGACAGGATATCCGAATGCATGTGGCGATCCATGGCAAGCAGCGGAAGGCCGCTGACGATCGTCTGATACTGCCCCGCTTCGCCAACGGCGACGGTGGACACGATCTGCGCCGGCGTTTCCAGCACGGACACGGCGGGAAAATGCCGCCGCAGGCCGCGCGCAAAGGCCGGATTGATCTCCACGACTTCCAGCTTTTCGGGCGGTAGTCCGGTTTTCAATATGGCGCGCGTGAACACCCCGGTGCCGCCGCCCAATTCCATGACCCTGCCGTCAGTGGGATCGATATGCGCGACCATCAGCCTTGCCAGAAAGCGGCTGCTGGGCACGACCGAGGCGGTCTGCCGGGGCTTCTTCACCCAGGCTGCCAGAAAATCGAGATATTCCGTTGCGCGTGCGCGAAATTCGCTGTTGGGCAGAGCAATGGCCCGGCTACGCTTGGGCTTATGTTGCATGAGCGAAAGGCAACCGTCCTCTTGTCATGGCGACTCCCTTAGCGGGGTGGAAGCGCGGCGTCGATTGGCTTTAGCATTTCGCCGCCGCCTGCCGGTAACAGGCGCGGTATAGAAGCCCGGCTGTATTTCCCTTGCGCCCGATCGTCCAATTTGATGAAAATCGGTGCGTTCACCGCGCCCGGCTGACGCTCTGCCGATGATTTTAACGGAGCTTACTCAACATCTTAGCTTGTTGCCGCAGGTTCATGCAACCTCCCCCAATATCGGCGGGTTCAAACCAGCAATCATCTTTCTGGAGGAGAAAATATGCGTAAAGCCGTACTCGCCCTGGCCGCCGTTTCGATGGCCATTCCCGTTTCCATGGCAGTGCCGACCGAAGGCGCCCAGGCGCGGAAACATTATCGTTACAAGGAATGGCGCGGGCGCGACGGACGCACCTATTGCCGCAAGTCCGATGGCACGACCGGCCTGATCATTGGCGGCGTCGGCGGCGCGCTGCTTGGCCGTACGATCGATACGCAAGGCGACCGGGCGACCGGCACGATCCTGGGCGCAGCGGGCGGCGCGCTGCTCGGCAAGGAAATCGACAGCAAGCGCCGCTGCCGCTGATGCAAAAAGGCGGCTTCCCCACGGAAGCCGCCCCGATCCTTATCGGAGAATAAGGCGTTACTTGCCCGAAGCGCCGCGCGCTTCTTCCACCTTGAACGCCACCGGCACGCCGCCGGACGTACCGGAAACCTTGCCATTCTTGACAGCGAGGTTGAAGGCGACCGCATCGGGATAGCGGCGGCCCGAAATCACCTGGCCCGTCTTCGTGTCGCGCACGTCATAGACGTAGGTATAACCTTCGTGCGTGAACCGCTGCTTGCCTTCTTCGGCAGAAGCCGGGGCGGCGGCGGCAACAATGGCGCTCACAGCGCCAGCAACAAAAATCTTCGACAGCATTCGCATGGTTTTGCTCCTTGTGAATGCCGATCAAACACCCCTGATCTTCTGTTCTGTTGAGGCCAGTCTATGTTCGCTGCACCGCAGCGACAATCGCAAGTGACGGCAGGGTAATTGCGTCCCGCGCAATCATCCCCTGGCGCTGATCACGCCTTCGCCAGCGCCAATATGTGCCGGAACTCCGCCTCGCTGAGCGGCGAGACGGACAGCCGCGACTGGCGGAGCATCACCATGCCGGACAAGGCGGGATCGGCCTTCATCGTCTTCAACGTCACAGGTTTGGGCAGCTTTTCCTTCGGGGCGACATGCACGGCGATCCACTTGCCGGTGTCGTCCGTGCTGTCGGGCGCCGCCTCCTCGACAATCTCCATCACGCCCACCGCTTCGACGCCGATATTACTGTGGTAGAAGATCGACAGGTCGCCCTTGCGCATGGCCTTCATGTTGAGCTGGGCGGCGTGGTTGCGCACCCCGTCCCACTCCGCCTTCCCCTTTTCGACCAGATCGTCATAGGAAAAAACGTCCGGTTCGGATTTCATCAGCCAGTAGTTCATGCCGCCTCCTTGCATCAGCCTGCCGGGCCGATCAAGGATGCCGTCGGCCAAGCGGAGTGAACAGGGTGCCCCATAGAGAAACGGACCAGCTGCCCATCCTTTCGATGACCGGCATGGCGGAAGGCGACTTCGCCGGGGCACTGGGCGAGTCCTTCCAGCGGTTCGGCTTCGCGATGGTCCGCGACCATGGCATGGACGAAGCGCTGATCGACCAATGCTGGGCGCTGTCCCGCCGCTTTTTCGACCTGCCTCTTGAAGTGAAGCAGCGCTACGACGCCGCTTCCAATGGCGGGCAGCGCGGCTATACCGCCTTCGGCCGGGAAATCGCGAAGGGCGCGAACGAGAACGACCTCAAGGAATTCTGGCATATCGGCCGCGACCTGCCCGCCGGGGAGGCCCTAGGCCATGCGATGCCATCAAATGTCTGGCCGGAGGAAATCCCGGAGTTTCGCCCCGCCTTCACTCGCCTCTACGCCGGGTTCGACCGCGTCGGGCGCAGGCTGCTGTCGGCGATCGCCCTTCATCTGGGGCTGGACTCCCGCTGGTTCGAAGGCCCTGTCCGCAATGGCAATTCGATCCTGAGGCTGCTGCACTATCCGCCCGTGTCGCCCGCCGCTGCGGGCATCAGGGCGGCCGCGCATGAGGATATCAACCTCATCACCCTGCTGCTCGGTGCGGAAGAAGGCGGGCTTGAGCTGCGGGACCGTGCCGGTAACTGGCTGCCCGTGGTGCCGCCCAGGGGCGCTCTGGTGATCAATGTGGGCGACATGCTGCAACGGCTTACCAACCACCGCCTGCCCTCGACCAGCCATCGCGTCGTCAATCCGCCGCCGGACCGGCGGGGCGTGTCCCGCTATTCCATGCCCTTCTTCCTGCACCTGCGCCCCGATTTTCTGATCGAGCCGCTGGCGCAATGCGTGGACGAGGCGCACCCGCGCCGCGACCCGCCGATCACCGCGCATGATTATCTGATGGAGCGGTTGCGCGACATCGGCCTGGTGAAGGCCTGACGGCGCAGCGCCTTACTTCCGCCCGCGCCCAAGGGTGATGCCGATTTCCTCACCCCTTTCGCTCAGCGCCAGCTTGATGATCTTCACGTCCACATGCAGCACCTTGTCGTCCTGAAGGAAGATGGTGTCGATGATATGGTCCGCGACCGCTTCGATCAGTGTGAAATGCTGCCCTTCCGGCAGAGCGGCGGTAGCCGCATGCTTCAGGTCCATATAGTTTTTCGACCGGGACAGCGGCGTATCGGGCGCATAATGGTCCGCCACTTTCAGCCGGGCGCGGATGGAAATGCGCAGCGGCTGCGGCAGATGCGTCTCTTCCGAATAAATGCCGGTCAGGACATTCACATCCAGATGATTGACCTCCAGCGTCAGAAAATCGTCAAATGCGCTGTCCATAGCCTTCCTGCGGCGGGCGACCGCCAGTTTGCGCTTTAAATTTCCGAAGCAGGCGTTAAGGCCGCCGCTCCCGGCGCGGTCCATGCGCCATTGATGGCGGATCGGCAAGACGTGTCTCGCATTGTGCCCTTGAACAACGTGCCGCCGCAGGACATCGAGCGGTTGCTCGACGCCGCTTTCGGAACGGACCGGCATGGGCGCACCGCCTATCTCATCCGCGACGGCATGCCCTGGCTGCCCGCCCTGTCGGTCGCCATGCTGACCGAAGGCGGAGAGTTGGCGGGATCGCTGCAATGCTGGCCTGTCGCGCTCACCAGAAGCGATGGGTCGCAGAAGCCGCTGATCATGGTCGGCCCCGTCGCCGTGGCCCCCCAATATCAGGGGACGGGGCTTGGCCGGGCGATGATGGACGCGGTGGTCGCCACCGCCCGCACATGCGGGACGGAGCCGCTGATGATGATCGGCGACCCTGAATATTATGGCCGCTTCTGGGGCTTTTCGGCGGAAGGCACCGCAGGGTGGAGCTGCCCCGGCCCCTATGAGCCGCGCCGCCTGCTCGCCCTGCCGGTCGACGGATCTCAGGTCGACGGTCAGGGGATGCTAGGACCCCGGCGTTCACCCGCGATCTGATTTCCCTTTTGCCTTCGGGCGTGCTCGATCCTATCTCGGCGCCATGCCGATGGAACCGCCGCCCGATCTTTCCAGCCTGTCGTTGACCGACATTGCGCGCCTTCTCGCGGAAAAGCGTCTGCCGCCGGTCGAACAATGGAATCCCGATCATTGCGGCGACAGCGAAATGCGCATCGCCCGCGACGGCACCTGGTTCCATCAGGGTTCGCCGATCGGGCGGGAAGCGATGGTGCGGCTTTTTTCCACCATCCTGCGGCGGGAACCGGACGGCTCTCATGTGCTCGTCACCCCGGTGGAGAAATTGTCGATCGAGGTGGAGGACGCGCCGTTCCTGGCCGTCGAGTTGAAAAGCGAGGGGGAAGGAGGCGCAAGGGCGCTCGCCTTCCGGCTGAACACGGGCGATCTGGTCGCGGCCGGGCCGGAACATCCCATTCGTGTCCGCGAAACGGCCGATGGGCCGCACCCCTATCTGCATGTGCGCGGCGGGCTGGAAGCGCTGGTGTCCCGCAGCGTCTATTACGAGCTTATGAACCTTGCGCTGGAGGAAGGCGCCGACCCCGTTGGCATCTGGAGCAATGGCGCGTTCTTCGCGCTGGACGGGTCGCAATGATGCTGGCGGACCGGCTGCGCGCCGCGCTGACGGAAGGGCATGCGCGCGACATCGGGATCGGCCTGTCGGACACGCGGGACCCCCGCATCCGGGAGGATATGGTGCTTGCGCCCGCCGCCGTTCTCGTCGCCATCACCGACCGGCCGGAACCGGGCCTGATCCTGACGCAGCGAGCGGCCTCGCTGCGCAAGCATGCGGGCCAGGTCGCCTTTCCCGGCGGCCGCGTGGATGAAGGCGATGCAGACGAAACCGCCGCAGCCCTTCGCGAGGCGCAGGAGGAGATTGGCCTGCCGCCCCGGCTGGTCGATATCGTCGGCACGTCGGACCGCTATCATACCTTCACCGGGTTCGACATCATCCCGGTCCTGGGCGTCATCCCGCCCGATCTCCCGCTCACGCCGCAGGCCAGCGAGGTGGCGGAGTGGTTCGAAGTCCCGCTCTCCTACGCGCTCGACCCGGCCAACCGGCTGAGGAAGCCGATCGAGTTCCAGGGCGAGCAGCGTCATTTTTACGAGATCATATGGGAGGACAAGCGCATCTGGGGCATCACTGCGGCGATCCTCGCCAATCTTTCGCGGAGGCTGAACCTTGGCCGCCTTGCTGCCTGACGCCGAATGGCGCCATCGCCCTGGACTCGACGGCCTGCTGACCGCGCTGGAGGCCGGGGAAGGCCGTGCCCGCTTCGTCGGCGGCGCGGTGCGGGACGGACTTCTGGTCCTGCCGGTCAGCGACCTTGATATCGCGACGGTCCTGGAACCCGCCGCCGTCGTCGACAGGTTGAAGACCGCCGGGATCAAGGCCGTGCCGACCGGCATCGACCATGGCACCATCACCGCCGTGATCTCCGGCTGGCCCGTCGAGATCACGACCCTTCGCCGCGACGTCAGCACCGATGGGCGGCGCGCGACCATCGCCTACACCAGCGACTGGCGCGAGGACGCGTCCCGCCGGGACTTCACCATCAATGCGCTCTATGCCGATCCGTTTAGCCGCGAAATCACTGACTTTTTCGGCGGCGTCGCCGATCTGGAGGCGCGCCGCGTCCGCTTCATCGGCACAGCGCGGGAAAGGATCGCGGAAGATCATCTGCGCATCCTGCGCTATTTCCGCTTCCTGGCGCGCTTCGGCCGGGACGAACCGGACGCGGAGGCCTATGACGCCTGCCGTGCCGCCGCCAACAGCCTGATGGCCCTGTCGCGGGAACGGATCGCGGACGAACTGCTGAAACTGCTGGCGGTGCAGGACCCGGTCGCTTCCCTCGCCTTGATGGTGGACGGCGGCATATTGGCCCCGGTGCTGCCGGAAATCGACCGGAGCGGGATCGATCGCCTCGCGGCGTTGATCCTGCGTGAGCGCGGCGCGGAGACTGATCCTTCCCCGCTCCGCCGCCTCGCCGCCCTGCTGCCGCCTGATGCCCGCGTGGCGGAAAATGTGGGCGCCCGGCTCAAGCTGTCGAACAAGGCGCGCAAGCGGATCATGCTCGCGCTCGAACCGCACGCAACGGCTATGCCGCCACGCGCGCTGGCCTTTCGTATCGGGGTGGAGGGCGCGATCGACCAGATGCTGCTCGACCCGCGCCGCCCGCTGGAGGACATCCATGGCATCAGAGACTGGGTCCCGCCCCAGCTTCCGATCGGCGGCGGCGCGCTCATTTCACGCGGCCTGCCGCCCGGCCCCGATGTGGCCAAAGCCTTGGGCGAGGTCCAGCGCCTCTGGGTGGAGGAAGGCTTTCCCGACGCCCGGCGCGTCGCGGAAATCGCCGATCAGACCGTTTCGAAATTCCAGCGCGCGCGCCAATAGTCGAACGCTTCGGCCTCCGGCATCGGGCGCGCGAAATAAAAGCCCTGGCCATAGCCGCAGCCCATCTTCTGCAACGCGTCGGCCAGTTGCTGCGTCTCGATCCCCTCGGCGGTCACCGCCAGATTGAGCGATTCGGCCAGAGACAGGATCGTCCTGACGATCGCGCCCTTGTCTCTGTCCTCCAGCATCGTCGACACGAAGCTGCGGTCGATCTTCAATATGTCGATTGGCAGGCTGTGCAGGCTCGCCAGGTTGGAATAGCCGGTGCCGAAATCGTCCATCGCGATCAGCATCTGCAAATCCTTGAGCGCGAACAGCAGTTTGCGCGCCTTGTCCGGGTCGGCGATGATCGCGCTCTCCGTGATCTCCGCCGTCAGGCGATCGCCCGCTATGCCGGAATAACGCAGCGATTCCTCGAACATCGATGCCACATCGTCCCGCGCCATCTGGATCGGCGACAGGTTGACGTTGACGCCCACCGGCAGCCTCTGCCCGAATTTCGCGTCCCAGCGGCTCAGCGCCTGCGCGGCCTCATAGGCGGCCCAGCGGCCCAGCGGCGTGATGAGGCCGCTTTCCTCGGCCACGGCGATGAACTCCACCGGCGACACATGACCCAGGTCGGGATCTTCCCACCGCGCCAGCGCTTCGAAACCGTTGACCTCGCCCGTGGGGAGATGGATCAGCGGCTGGAACGCCAATGTCAGCCCCCCCTGCGCCAGCGCGGTGCGCAAGCGGCTCTCAATCGAAAAGCGCCGCTGCGCTTCCTTCAGAACGCCGTTGCGGTAGATTTCCACCTTGCCGCTGCGCTTGGCGATCTTGACCGCGGCCTGCGCCTTGCGGACCACATCGTCGGGATCATCGTCCAGGCTGACGGACAGCGCGCAGCCGATGGCGCAATCCACCCGGATTTGCAGGTCGCTCAGCCGGACCGGCGAATTCAGCGCATCCTTGATCCTCTGAACGATATGAAGGCAATCGGACAAGCCATTGTTCAAGCGGGCGAATATCGCGAAGTCATTGCCGCCGATGCGGGCGAGGACATCCCCCTGCCGCAGGCTGGACTTCAAACGCTTCGCCACCGTGATCAGCAGTTCGTCGCCCGCCATGGGCCCAAGCGATTCATTGACCCGGCTGAACCGGCTGAGGTCGATCGCGATAATGCCGAACTGGCCATTTTCCAGCCACGCGCCGTTCGCCAGCCGGTCTTCTATTTCCTCGCCGAAACCCGCGCGATTGGGCAACGCGGTCAGACCGTCCGACAATAGCTCGCGGCGCAGGTTCCGCTCGATGATGCGATCGTTCGTTCGGTCCAGCGCCGTGAACAGGATCAGGCTGGCATCTTCCTCATGCCAGGGCAGCAGGCCGACCGTGCAGCAGAAATATTCCGAACCCAGCACGCCATTGCGCCGCAATTCGAAAAAGCTGGTGGGCTGGCCAGCCGTCGCCTTTTCGATGATACGCTCACGCCATTCTTCGGCATGGGGCGGTTTGTCGGCCGGATCGACATTTTCAAGAAAGGTGCGAAAGAAACAATCATTCACAACGACGAGCGATAACTGATTGTCGCGAAGATATAAAATTGCGGCGGGATAGGGGATCGCCCCGACCCACTGCTCCTTTTCCGCCATGTCGGGCAGATGCGTGCGCGCGAACCCCACAAGGGGGTCCTCGTTCAGGCTTTCATTCAGCCCGATACGCGCGGGAGTAGATTCCATACCACTCCTTAAAGCGGCAATTGGTAAATTTTCGGGAAATACTATGCTTTATTTCAATCGGATGTGGGGGATTTATACATTCGATCAAAAGCGGTTGTCACGCGGGAACCCAACCGGCGGCATGCGTCCGGCAGCGCCCCTCGCCACGCGCCAGGGCGTCATGTCGCTTTCCGTGCGGGTCCGGCCGCTGTCTCCGCCCATCGCCCAGCTAAGCCCGTCCGCCAGGCGGAACGCCACCGCATCGGACAATCCGCCGTCGCGATAGCGCTGCATCTGCACCCCCTGCCCCCGCGCCATCCGCGGCATTTCTATCAGGGAAAAGACCAGCAGCTTGCGATTTTCACCGACGACCGCGATGCTGTCCGCTTCGGGGGGGATGGGTTTGACGACGGAAAGCCGCGCGCCTGTGCGGACGTTCACCACCTGCTTGCCCTTGCGGGTTTCCGCGATCACATCCGACATCGCCGCGACAAAGCCGCGCCCGTCCGACGACGCCAGCAGCAATTCGCCGCCCGCGCGCGCAGGCAGAAGCGTCACGATCTGCCCCTGATCGTCCATGTCGACCAGCGACCGCACGGGATCGCCAAAGCCCCGCCCGCCCGGCAGCTTGTCCGCCCCCAGGGTGAAGATGCGCCCGGCGCTGGTGGCCAGCAGCAGCTTGTCGGTCGTCTGCGCGTGGAAGGCGATCATCGGGCCGTCGCCTTCCTTGAACTTCAGCGTATCGGCGGACGCCAGGTCGCGATGGCCGCTCATCGCCCGGATCCAGCCGCGTTCGGACAGGATGACGGTGATCGGCTCCCGCTCGATCATCGCCTCCAGCGGGATTTCGCGCGCCGGCGCGGCTTCCTCAACCAAGGTACGCCGCTTGCCGAAGTCCGTGTCGGGCGAATAGCGCTTGCGCAGTTCCGCCAGATCCTTCTTCAACCGCGTCCGCTGGCGGGTGGGGCTTTCGACCAGCTTCGTCAGCTCCTCCCGCTCTTTCAGAAGCTCGGCATGTTCGCGCCGCAGTTCCATCTCCTCCAGCTTGCGCAGGGACCGCAGCCGCATGTTCAGGATCGCTTCGGCCTGCCGGTCGGTCAGCTGGAATTCCTCCATCATCACCGCCTTGGGTTCATCCTCGGTGCGGATGATCTCGATCACCCGGTCGAGATTGAGATAGGCGATGATATAGCCGTCGAGCAGTTCGACCCGCGCCGCGATCTTGTCCAGCCGGTGGCGGGCGCGCCGCACCAGCACGTCGATCTGGTGCTTGAGCCACTCGATCAGCACCGGCTTCAACCCCAGCACGCGCGGCGTGCGCGTCGCGTCCAGCACGTTGAGGTTCAGCGGAAAGCGGTTTTCCAGGTCCGTCAGCCGGAAAAGGCTGTCCATCAGCACATCGGGGTCGACGGTGCGGGCGCGCGGTTCGATGACGATGCGGATTTCCGCGTCGCTCTCGTCCCGCACATCGGCCAGGATCGGCAGCTTCTTGTCGTTGATGAGCGCGGCGATCTGCTCGATCAGCTTGGATTTCTGCACCTGGAAGGGGATCTGCGTGACCACCGCGACCCAGGTGCCGCGCCCGCCATCCTCCTTGTGCCAGCGCGCGCGGGTACGGAACGATCCCCGCCCCGTCGCATAAGCCTCCGATATGATGGAGGGACTGTCCACCAGGACGCCGCCTGTCGGAAAGTCCGGCCCGCGCACGATCTGCATCAGGTCGGCATGTTCGGCATCGGGATTGTCGATCAGCAGGCTGGCCGCGTCGATCAGTTCGGACACATTGTGCGGCGGGATGCTGGTCGCCATGCCGACCGCGATGCCGCTCGCGCCATTGGCCAGCAGGTTGGGGAACAGGCCGGGAAAGACCTCAGGCTCCTCATCCTCGCCATTATAGGTCGGGCGGAAATCGACGGTCCCCTCGTCCAGCCCCGCCATCAGGTCGGCCGCAGCCTGCGTCAGCCGCGCCTCGGTATAGCGCATCGCCGCTGCATTATCGCCGTCGATATTGCCGAAATTGCCCTGCCCATCGACCAGCGGCGTGCGGAGCGAGAAATCCTGCGCCAGCCGCACCATCGCATCATAGACGGACGTGTCGCCATGCGGGTGATATTTGCCGATGACATCGCCGACGACACGCGCGCACTTCTTATAGCTGGTGGTGTTGCGCGCCGGATTGGCGGCCAGCACGTTGGGCGGAGCGCCAGCCGGTTCCATCCGCAGCAACCGCATCGCCCATAGCAGGCGCCGGTGCACCGGCTTCAACCCGTCGCGCAGGTCCGGCAGCGACCGCGCCGTGATGGTGGAAAGGGCATAGACGAGGTAGCGCTCGGAAAGCGCATCGTCGAAAGGGTGATCCTTGATAGCGTCGAACGGGTCGCGAAAATCGGTCATCGAAAATCGGAATAGCAGCGCAACGGAAAAACGGAAACGGGGATTGAAGCTCCGCCGTGCAGCCAGACCGGCAGCGAAACGCACGGAAAAATCATCCGCATCGCCTCCGGGGCTTGCACATTTGGCGGCACGCGCCAATTTGCGCGCGTGTCCGATTCCCCCCCTTCCTCCCGCATCGCCCTGCCCCAGCCGCCAGTTTCGCTGCTGGACGGCGCCGCCCTGTTCCTCGACTTTGACGGCACGCTCGCGCCCATCGCCGACACGCCCGACGGCGTGGCCGTGGACGAGGAACTGATCGGCCTGCTCGGTGAGTTGCGCGACAGGTTGGAAGGACGCCTCGCGATCGTCAGCGGACGGTCGATCGCCACCTTGCGCGATCTGGGCTTTGCCGGGTTCCTGCTGGCCGGAACACACGGCCTTGAAATGGCGCAGCCGGGCGAACGGGTCGAAGCGCCCCCTCGCCGCCCGGCGGTGGACGATGCCGAAGCCGCCTTCCACGCCTTTGCGGAAGGAAAGCCCGGCATATTGGTGGAACGTAAATCGATCAGCGTGGGCCTCCACTTCCGCGGCGCTCCCCAATGGGGCGCGAAGGCGGGCGAGCTGGCCAGCGATCTGGCGGAAAAGCTGGACCTTTCCGTTCAACCGGGCAAGATGCTTTTCGAACTGCGGCCCGGAGGCGCTGACAAGGGCAGCGCGGTGCACGCCCTGATGGCGCGGGAGCCCATGGCGGGCGGACGGCCGGTCTTCATCGGCGACGATGTCACGGACGAGGAAGGCTTTGCCGCCGCCGCCGAATTGGGCGGCGCAGGCATTCTGGTCGGCCCGCCACGGGAAACGCTCGCCGCATTCTCATTGGAACAGGTTGCCGCTGTCAGGCATTATCTCGCCAGGGGGATCGCCAGGCCGCGCTGAGCAACGGCTGGCGCCTTCCCGTTGGAAACCACCAGGGGGGCAGACCGATAGTCAGGAACAGTCAAACAGATTTCGCCGGGAACGAACGCACTCTCGACCTTTGGCCCATCGGCAATTGCCAGGCATCCGCGCTGATCGACCGCGCGGGCAGGATGATATGGGCCTGCGTGCCCCGCGTGGACGGGGATCCCGTTTTTTCCGCCCTTCTCGATGACAAGGCTTGGGAAGGCCCCGATGCGCGCGGCTTCTGGGCGATCGAGCTGGAAAACTGCGTCCGCATCGAGCAGCATTATATCCGCAACACGCCCATATTGGTCACGCGGCAGACCGACGATCATGGCAACGCGATCGAGCTTTACGATTTCTGCCCCCGCTACCGTCATCTGGGCCGCATGTACCGCCCCGTCGCCTTCGCCCGGATCGTCCGCCCCGTGGCGGGCAGCCCCCGCGTCCGCGTGCGGCTGCGCCCCACCACCTCCTGGCATTCGGAAAATGTGCCGATCAGCTATGGTTCCAACCATATCCGGCTGGTGCTGTCCTACATGGCCATGCGCGTTTCGACCAATGCGCCCATCGGCCTTATCAGCCAGGAAAGCTGGTTCCGGCTGGAACATGACATGCATTTCTTCATGGGGCCGGACGAAAGCTTCTCCGATGCCCTGCGTCCCGCCGTGGAAAGGATGCTGGACGACACCATCCACGAATGGCAGGTCTGGGTGCGCGGCCTCGCCATCCCCGCCGAATGGCAGGAAGCCGTCATCCGCTCCGCCATCACGCTCAAGCTCTGCCAGCATGAGGAAACCGGCGCGATCGTCGCGGCGCTGACGACCAGCATTCCCGAACATGCCGATTCAGGGCGCAACTGGGATTATCGCTACTGCTGGATTCGTGACGCTTATTATACGGTGGAGGCACTGAACCGCCTGGGCGCGCTCGACGTGTTGGAAAGCTACCTCGTCTATCTGCGCAATATCGTGGATGGGGCGAAGGGCGGCCATATCCAGCCGCTCTATGATGTGCGCGGCAACGCCACGCTGGAGGAACGGGAGGCGGAAAATCTGCCCGGCTATCGCGGCATGGGGCCCGTGCGCGTCGGCAATGCCGCCTATTCGCAGATCCAGCATGACGCCTATGGCCAGATCGTCCTGTCATCCGTCCAGGGGTTTATCGACCAGCGCCTGCTGCGCATGGCAGGCATGTCTGACTTCGAATCGCTGGAAGCCGTGGGCGAGCGGGCATGGTCCGTCTATGACCAGCCGGACGCCGGCCTGTGGGAGCTGCGCACCCGCGCCCATGTGCACAGCTACAGCGCCGTCATGTGCTGGGCCGCGTGCGACCGTCTGGCCCATGCCGCGGGCGCTCTTGGCCTGCCGGATCGGGAAGTGCATTGGCGCGAGCGTGCGGAGATCATGAAGGCCCGCATCCTGCAATCGGCCTGGCGCAGCAGCAGCAACGCCATCTCCGCGAATTTCGAGGATGACGCCCGCGACGCGTCGCTGCTCCAGCTGCTCGACCTGCGCTTCCTCACGGCCGACAATCCGATGTTCGTCGGCACGCTCAAGGCGCTGGAGAAGGACCTGCGCCGGGGCAACAACATGCTGCGCTACAGCGCGCCCGACGATTTCGGCGAGCCGGTCACCGCCTTCAACGTCTGCACCTTCTGGCTGATCGAGGCGCTGCACCGCACCGGCCGCACGGAGGAGGCGCGGCTGCTGTTCGAAGAAATGCTGTCCCGCCGCACCGCCGCCGGGCTGCTGTCAGAAGATATCGATCCCGTGACCGGGGAATTATGGGGCAATTATCCCCAAACCTACTCATTGGTCGGCATCATCAACTGCGCCGTTCTGCTGAGCAAACCGTGGAGCGTGATGCGATGAGCCGGCTGATAGTCATATCCAATCGGGTGAGCAGGCCCAACAAGTCGGGCAATCAGGGCGGCCTTGCCGTGGCGCTTGCCCAGGCCCTGCGCGAAAGCCGGGGCATCTGGGTCGGCTGGTCGGGCGAGGTCACGGAAAATTTCACCGGCCATATCGGCTTTTCCGAGGATGAAGGGGTGAAGACCGCCACCATCGACCTGGAAGAACAGGATGTAGACGAATATTATAACGGCTACGCCAACAAGACGCTGTGGCCCCTCTTCCATTTCCGCATCGACCTTGCCGAATATGCCCGCGATTTCGAAGGCGGCTACAACCGCGTCAACCAGCGTTTCGCCGACACCACCAGCCCCCTGATCGAGCCCGAAGACATCATCTGGGTGCAGGATTATCACATGATCCCGCTTGGCCAGATGCTGCGGGACAAGGGGCACAAGAACCGGATGGGCTTCTTCCTCCACATCCCCTGGCCGCCCACGCGCCTGCTCGTGTCCCTGCCCCATCATACCAAGCTGGTGCAGACATTGTTCGCCTATGACGTCATCGGCTTTCACACCGAAGAATGGCTGGAATCCTTCCGCCATTATGTGGAGCGGGAGATGAACGGAACGGTCAACGGCGATTTCGTGACGCTGGGCGACCGCACGATCCAGGCGATCGCCTGCCCCATCGGCATCAACGCGCAGGAATATGCCAGCGCCGCGGTCAGCGAGCCTGCGCGGCGGATGTTCGAAAAGGTGCGCCGTTCCTTGCAGGACCGCTCCATGATCGTGGGCGTCGACCGGCTGGACTACAGCAAGGGGCTGGAGGAAAGGTTCAACGGCTATGCCCGCTTTCTCAAGGATCATCCCGAACAGCATCGCAAGGTGGTGCTGACGCAGATCGCGCCGCCCTCGCGCGGAGAGGTGGAAAGCTATCAGCAGATCCGCGCCACGCTCGACGCGATCGCCGGGCGCATCAACGGCGAATATAGCGATGTCGACTGGACGCCGATCCGCTATGTGAACCAGGGCTATCCCCGCGACAAGCTGTCGGGGATATACCGGGCGGCCCGCATCGGCCTGGTCACGCCTTTGCGCGACGGCATGAACTTGGTGGCCAAGGAATATGTGGCCGCGCAGGACCCGGAAGATCCCGGCGTCCTCATCCTGTCCCGCTTCGCTGGCGCCGCGACGCAGCTCAAGGACGCGCTGCTCATCAACCCTTACAGCCCCGAAGAAATGTCGGACGCCATCACCCGCGCGCTCGCCATGCCGCTCGACGAACGCAAGCGCCGCTGGCGGTCGATGATGAATTGCGTGGAGGAACAGGATATCAGCTGGTGGCGGCGCTGCTTTACCGAAAGGCTGATGGCCGCCCGCAATGGCGACAGCAAAGACGCGGCGCAGGTCGAAACCGCCCATTAGGCGGCCGGTAACGGAACGCGGGCGACATGCCTGTCAGCGCGCTAATTGCGCCTGCGCTTCCTTTGGTCTATGGGCCGACGCCAGCAGCCCCGGCACCCGCTAATCCTCCTCGATTCGCGTTGCCGGGGCACATTCTTTCTTGGGAAGACAGGAACGCGCATGGCCCGTCGCCGCCAGATCTACGAAGGCAAGGCAAAGATCCTTTACGAAGGTCCTGAGCCCGGCACGATCATCCAATATTTCAAGGACGACGCGACCGCCTTCAACGCGCAGAAGAAGGGCACGATTTCCGGCAAGGGCGTGCTCAACAACCGCATTTCGGAACATATCTTCACCCTGCTCGGCCAGATCGGCGTGCCGACGCACTTCATCCGCCGCCTCAACATGCGCGAGCAGCTGGTGCGCCAGGTCGAGATCGTGCCGATCGAGGTCGTGGTCCGCAACGTCGCCGCCGGCTCGCTCAGCAAGAAGCTGGGCATCGAGGAAGGGACCCAGCTGCCCCGCACCCTGATCGAATATTGCTACAAGGACGACGCGCTGGGCGACCCGCTCGTGTCCGAAGAACATATCGCCTGCTTCGGCTGGGCCACGCAGGAAGAGATGCACGACATCGCCGACATGGCGATCCGCATCAACGATTTCATGTGCGGCCTCTTCGCCGCCATCGGCATCCGCCTTGTCGACTTCAAGCTGGAGTTCGGCCGCCTGTGGGACGGCGACTATAGCCGCATCATCCTGGCCGACGAGATCAGCCCCGACGGTTGCCGCCTGTGGGACATGAACACCGGCGAAAAGCTGGACAAGGACCGCTTCCGCCGCGATCTGGGCGGCGAAGTCGAAGCCTATCAGGAAGTCGCCCGCCGCCTCGGCCTGCTGCCCGAAGGCGCGGACACGACCGTCCTCGACCTCGACACCCACCGCAAGAAGCGCGGCAAGGACTGATCAATGCTCCCCAATCCTCCCCATCATCGATGGGGAGTGGGGACCGCTAGCGGAACGGGCGGTGAAGGGGATTACCCCAGCACCGCGTCCGCCATCAGCTTGATCCCCAACAGCACCATAAGCGCATAGATCAGTCTATAGAAACGCGCCGGGTCCGTCCGCCGCACCAGCGCCACGCCCATCAGCGTCGCGATCAGCGCGACCGGAGCAAGCATCGCCGTCGCCATCAGGTTGGCGCGCGTAAACTGCCCCAGCGCGGCATAGGCGGGCACCTTCATCCAGTTCATCACTGCAAAGGTGATCGCCGTCGTGCCCACCAGCGTGTCGCGCGGCAGCCGCTTGGGCAGCACCCACATCTGAAAAGGCGGCGACCCGGCATGGGCGATCTGGCTGGTAAAGCCGCTCGCCACCCCGAACAGCGCTCCCACCCAGTTAGGCGAGCTGGACGGCAGCACGATCGCGCCGCGCCGCTCCGTCCAGAGCCGCTGAAGCCCGAACAGCACGGAGATGAACCCCAGCGCGCCCAGCACCATGGTTTCGGGCACCTGCGCGGCGAACAGATAGCCAAGGCCGATGCCTGCGGCCGCTCCGGGAAGCATCACCGCCAGAATATGCCCGTCCCAGTCCCGCCGGAAAGCCCAGACGCTGACCACGTCCTGAAGGATGAGGATGGGCAGCAGGATGGCCGCGCTCCGCACCGGGTCGATGGCCAGCGCCATGATCGGCATGGCCAGCACCCCGGCCCCGGCAAAGCCCCCTTTTGCAAGGCCGGAAATGACGACTGCGACGATGGCGCAACCATAGTAAAAGGCGTCGGCGGACATGCCGCCGCCCTAGACCAGCCCGCCTGCCAGGCGAAGCGATTCCTGCTCGCGCCCCCGCAAAACGTTCAGGCGCTGGCGCGATATCCCACCAGCAGGCCGAAGGCGAAGGTCGCCAGCAGCGCAAGCTGCACCTTCCCATGCGGATCGGAATAGCCGACGATCTGCTGTCCGAAGGCGAACAGTCCGACAAACATCGCCAGTGCAAGACCAGCCATAGCGTGAACCCCTTGATCGACGCCGGTCATCATAACGTCACGCTTGCTAAGAAAGGGATAATGCCTTGCCTGTCCCGCCCCACGGGACTAGGGGGTGCGCCATAGCCATCCACGGAGTTTCGCACCTCATGAAAGCCCGCATCTTCGTCACCCTCAAGGGCGGTGTCCTGGACCCGCAGGGCAAGGCGATCCATCACGCCCTGGAAGGCCTTGGCTTTACCGGCGTCAATGATGTGCGCGCGGGCAAGCTCATCGAACTCGACCTTGCGGATGGCACCAGCGATGACGATATCGACGCCATGTGCCGCAAGCTGCTGGCCAATACGGTCATCGAAAATTACCGCATCGAAAAGGTGGCCTGAGCCATGAAAAGCGCCGTCATCGTCTTCCCCGGCAGTAATTGCGACCGCGACCTCGCCGTGGCTTTCGAGGCGGTGAGCGGCACGAAGCCAGCCATGATCTGGCACCGGGACACCGAATTGCCCGACGATCTGGACCTGATTGGCGTTCCAGGCGGATTTTCCTATGGCGATTATCTACGCTCCGGCGCCATGGCCGCGCGCTCGCCGGTCATGCAGGCTGTGGCGAAGGCGGCGGAGCGCGGCACCTATGTGCTGGGCATCTGCAACGGCTTCCAGGTCCTGACCGAAAGCGGCCTGCTGCCCGGCGCGCTGCTGCGCAACGCCAGCGGCCATTTCATCTGCCGCGACGTCGGCCTGACCGTCGACAATGCGCAGAGCGCCTTCACCAGCAAATATGATGCGGGCGAAACAATCTCTTTCCCCGTCGCGCACCATGACGGCAATTATTTCGCGGACGCGGATACGCTCGACCGGCTGGAAGGCGAAGGCCGCGTGGCTCTGCGCTATGCGGAAAATTGCAACGGCTCAGCGCGCGACATCGCGGGTATCCTCAACGAAGCAGGCAATGTGCTGGGCATGATGCCTCACCCGGAACGCGTGATCGAACCCGCGCACGGCAAGACGGACGGCCGCCGCTTGTTCGAAGGGCTGGTAGAAGGACTGCTGGCGCGCGCTTGAGCCACAGGCGAAAGGCGCCTTTCGCTTACTTCATTCAGCTGACTGGCGGCGCACTGTGCGTATCGCAGCTTTGCGCTGGCTTTGGAGTTACCGGCTGACACTCCTGCGCAGGTTGATGTTCAGAGATCAGGAGCCGATCGGCGCAGGTCCGCCTACCCGCCCCGATGATAATCATATTCAAAGGCGCGCCCCTCCTGCTTCGTCAGGATGGCCCCGATAATCGCCCCGCCCGCGCGCCGCAGCCGGTCGGCCGCCACGCGCAGCCCGCCATGATGGTTGCGGCCCCATTCGACGACCAGCACCGTTGCCTGCGCCTTTGCCGCCAGCAGCGAGGTATCGGGCTGGCCCAAGATCGGCGGCGCATCGATCAGCACCGTGTCATAGCGATCCTGCAATCCCGCCAGCAGCACATCCAGGGAGGGAGTGGACAGAAGCTCCGCCGGATTGGGGGGTATCGCGCCGCTGGGGAGCAGCGATACGCCGGGGGCGGACGCGGCGACGATGACATCCTCCGCCTTGGCCTGCCCCGTCATCACCTCGCTGATGCCCCGCTCGACAGCAATGCCGAAAAGGCTATGCTGCCGTGGCCGCCGCATGTCGGCATCGATCACCAGCACCCGCCGGTCGAGCTTCGCCAAGGCCAGAGCCAGGGCGTGGACGGTGGACGATTTGCCCTCCCCCTCCTGCGCGCTCGTGACCAATATGGATCGCGGCAGCCCTGCGGACGACGCCAGCAGGAGCGATGACGCGATGGGAACGAACGTCTCCACCGCAGGCCGGTCGGACGCTGGCACCGTCCCCAGCAGCGGCAGGTTGGCGCGCTCCGCCAATGTATCGGCGGAGGTCACGGCGTCATCGAACAGATGCCGCCCCGCCACCAGCAGCAGCCCCAGCGCCAGCCCGCCAAGCGAAGCCAGCAGCATGGTCGTGCCGATATGCGGCGAAGACGGACGCGGCGGCACGGCGGCGCGGTCCAGCGGCTGGATGCGCCCGGCCTGAAACCCGGCCTGCGACGCCATGTCGCGATAGCGTTGCAGCAGACTGTCGTGCAGCAGCCTGTAGGTATCGACCGATCGTTCCAGGATGCTCATCTGCACCCCGCGCCCGCGTTCAGCCAGCGCCTGCCGCTCGACATCGGCGATTTCCGATTCGATCTGCTTCTCGCCGTGGACGGCGACCTCATATTGCTCCCTCAGCGATGCGCGGATCGTGTTCGCCATCGCCTGTGCCTGATCGTCCAGCGCCGCCAGCCGGGCCCGCGCCTCGCGCATTTCGGGGTGAGCATCCTTGCGGAACTGCCGTTCCTGGACCACCTCCGCCCGCGCCTGCGCCCGCTGCGCCATCAGTTGCTGCATCGCGCCGTTGTTCAGAACCTCCGGCAGCGTCTCCACGCTGGAAAGGCGCGCGCTTTCCCAACGCTTCTGCGCCGCGATTCGGTCTGCCGTTGCTTGTGCGCGGAACGCGTTCAGCTGCGCCAGACGCGCGGCGCTGCTCCCTTCGGCTGATCCCGGCCCGCGATCCTGCGCCTCGCCTTGCGTGCCGGTCCGGGCGGCATAGACCGCCAGATCCCGCTCCGCCCGCTCCAGATCGCGACGCGCGCCATCCAGTTCGCCCAGCAGGAAGCGGCGCGCCTGCACGCCCGATTCAAAGCCGCGCTTCAAATCGGCCCTGATCAGGCTGTCGGCATAGCTGTTGGCGACGCGCGCCGACAGCACCGGGTCGGCGCTGGTGAAGCTGATGCGGATCACGCGGGACTTGCCCGGCAATTCCACCTCCAGATTGTCCCGCAACAGGCGGATCACCGCTTCCGTTTCCACCTGCCGCTGGCTGAGCGAGCCGGAGCCTCGATCCGGCCGCTTGGCCTTCATCGCATCGAACAATGTCCGGTTGCCGACCAGAGCCAGTTCGCGCGCGACCTCTTCGGCCAGAGACCGGCTGCGCAACACCTCAAGCTCGGTCTGCATCAGCGCTTCATTATCCAAAGGCGCTTGCGGCCGCTGCGGGGCGGCCGCCCCGGCGGCTCCGGCGGGCACGTCCTCCACTTCGACCGAAGCGGTCGCCTTGTAATCCGGCGTCGACAGCAGGATGAAGATGACACCGGCCAGAACGCACAGAGCCATCGTGCCGAACAGGATGACGCGGTGACGCCGCACAGCGGTCCATGCGCCCCGCGCCGCCCGAACGGCCCTGGCCGCCCGCCCTTCCTCGACAGCGGGCGCCACGCCCGGATCGATGCGGATGCTGGAGCCCGCCATCAGCGTCCTCCATCCAGCGCGACGAAGCCCGCGCCGATCGCCGGAAGCGCCAGCAGCCCGCCACCCAAAATCGCCTTCGCCCGCGACAGCCCGACCAGCACCATGTCTCCGGGCAGGATTTCAGGATCGGGAGCTTTCCCCTTGCGGATCGCGGACAGGTCGAACATCGCGGCCGCGCGCACGCCGTCGGTCTGGCGCACCACCATCACCTGTTTCAGGCTGGCCAGCCGTGTCGGCCCTTTCGCCAGGGCCACCGCCTGGAGCAGACCCAGCCGTCCTTCGACAGGGAACAGGCCCGGTTCGCGCACCTCTCCATCCACGGTAATGCGGCGGCCCACGGCCTTTTTCACGAATATGGTGACTTGCGGCGACACCAGATAGCGCTCGCCCAGCTTGCCCGCGATCACATCCGACGCTTCGCTGGCCGAAAGCCCGGCCACTGGGACTTCGCCGATCAACGGCATGCGGATCATGCCCGCAGCGGTCACCTGCGCATCCTCCAGCGAAAGGCCGGGTTCATGATAGACCTGCACCCGCAGCACATCGTCCGCCGCGATCCTGTAATCCATTCCCACGGCAGGTGCGGGGGGAATGACTTCATAGGCAGCCTCCCCCTTGGGCGCATCCTCGACCGTCGTGCAAGCGCCCAGCGAAATGCTCACCGCCAATCCGGTCAGCAGCCGGGTCATCTTGCCGATCGGTTCGTGCATTCCGCTGTAAATCCCCGCAATTTTCCGGCCGCCGCAAGATGGACGGACCTGGGGCGAGGGGTTAACGAGGCGGAAAGGCCATGGCAACCATGGGCAGGACGGCCCGCGCCCGCACTCGGCTGGTCAGACGGCCATTCGGCCCAGCGCAGCCGGGGCAAGACGGCGCGGCTGATCCGGCCACACGCCCCGCGTGTCATAGACGGCCTTGTCGGCGCGTTCGTCCACGGGCACGGATTTGAACATGTCATGATCGACAAGAATGACGAAAACGCTGCATTGTTCCAGAGCCGTATCGAGATCGATCAACTCCGCGCCGGTGCCTGCGAACTCCATGGGCAACGCCTGGGCGTAGGGTTCGACCAGCTTCACCCGGCGGCCATAGCGGCGGGCGAGGCGCGCGGCGACCTTCACCGCCGGGCTTTCCCGGAAATCGTCGATATTGGCCTTGAAGGCCAGACCCAGGCAGGCAATGTCCTCGCCCGGATATTCGTCGATCAGGTCCGACGCGCAGGCGACGACATGATCGGTCTTGTTGTCGTTCACCTCCCGCGCGGTGCGGATCAGGCGGCTGTTTTCGGGATCACCATGAACGATGAACCATGGGTCGACGGCGATGCAATGGCCGCCGACGCCCGGCCCCGGCTGAAGGATGTTGACGCGCGGATGGCGGTTCGCGAGGCGGATGACTTCCCACACGTTAATGTCCATTCGCTCGGCTATGACGGACAGTTCGTTCGCAAAGGCGATATTGACGTCGCGAAAGCTGTTTTCCACCAGCTTCACCATCTCCGCAGCCCGCGCCGTGGTCGTGATGCACGCGCCGCGCACGAACTGGCGGTAGAAGGCCAGCGCCTTGCGCGCACATCGCGGCGTGATGCCGCCGATGCAGCGGTCATTGTCGATCAACTCGACCAGAATGCGGCCCGGCAAGACCCGCTCCGGGCAATAGGAAATGGCGATATCGCCAGCGCCGCCCTGCCCCGGCATCCTGAGGTCCGGGCGCAACTGAGCGAACAGATCGCGCATCGCTTCGGTCGTGCCGACCGGAGAGGTGGATTCAAGGATGACCGTGTCACCGGTCTTCAACACGCTGGCGACGGTGCGCGCCGCGTTCAGCACATGGGAGATATCGGGCGCGCGATCCTCCGCAACGGGCGTCGGCACTGCGATGATGAAGACGTCGCTCGGCTCCACCTCCAGACTGGCGCGCAGGTTCCCGCGCGCAACGACGCCCTGCACAAGCCCGTCCAGATCAACTTCCTCGATATGGACGCGGCCGGAATTGACAGTCTCGACCACATGCGCGCTGATATCGACGCCGACCACCTGACACCCGCCGCGCGCGATCAGCGCTGCGGTCGGCAGGCCGATATAGCCAAGGCCGATGACGGAAACCTTCTGCTGTTTGTCGACGGGCATGCGATGATCCTGGGAAGCCAATGATTTGCATCGCTTTCTGCCGGGAAATGCTGAAGATTTCGGTAACGGCGATGCCGAAGGAGCGCGCCGCATTTCCGTGCTCCTGCCCTACGCCGCCTCGTCCAGCCCTTCTGCCTGCCCGGCATCCTTGGCGATGACCGCCGCGATCCGCTGCGCGGCCACGCCGTCTCCAAAGGGATTATGCGCGCGCGCCATCGCCGCATAGGCACTGCCATCGTCCAGCAGCGCCAGCACCTCGCGCACGATCCGCTCGCGGTCCGTGCCGACCAGCTTCGCCGTTCCCGCGTCGACCCCCTCTGGACGTTCGGTCGTTTCGCGCATCACCAGCACTGGCTTGCCCAGTGAAGGCGCTTCCTCCTGCACGCCGCCGCTGTCGGTCAACACCAGTTCGCACATATCGAGCAGCCGGACGAAATGCGGATAGTCGAGCGGATCGATCATCGCGACATTGGGCAGGCCGCCCAGAACAGCTTCCATAACCGGGCGGACATTGGGATTGGGATGCACGGGGAAAATGACCGCGACATCGGGCCGCGCCGCAATGTCGGCGATCGACCGTGCGATGGCCTCCATGCCGCCGCCGAAATTCTCCCGCCGGTGGCTCGTGACGGCCACGATCCGCTTGCCCGCGAACCGCGCCGCCAGATCGTCCAGCCCTGCCGCCAGCGATGGCATGGCGTTCAACCGCTCGCGCGTCGCGAGCAGCGCGTCGATCACCGTGTTGCCGGTCACATATATGCTCTTGGCCGCGCGATTTTCCCGCCGCAGCGCGTCAGCCGCCCCTTGGGTAGGCGCAAAGTTCATGTCGGCGATGCAGGCGACGACGCGGCGGTTCACCTCCTCCGGCCAGGGATGATGAATGTCGCCGCTGCGCAGCCCCGCTTCCACATGGGCGACGGGAATCTGGCGGTAATAGGCGGCAAGGCTGGCGACCATGGTCGTCAGCGTATCGCCATGCACCACCACGCGGTCGGGCCGCTCAGCGTCGAAGGACTTGCCAAGCTCCACGATCAGCTTTGCGGTCAAGCCGTCCAGCGTCTGGCCAGCCGTCATCACGTCCAGATCGACGTCCGGCCTGATGCCGGCAATGTCCAGCACCTGGTCCAGCAGTCCGCGATGCTGCGCCGTCACGATGACGCGCGTGTCCACCTGATCATGGGCGCGCAGGGCATGGATCACGGGAAACAGCTTTATCGCTTCCGGCCGTGTCCCGAATACCACCGCAACCTTCATCTTCGCCCCCTTGTGCGTGCCATTTGGGCGATTTTCGCAGCTAATCGTAACCATCGTCTGAACAAGGGGTAACTCGGACGCGCGCTTTTGCACGCGCAATGACCTGTGCTAGGGCCCGTCGACCTTTCCATTTCAAGGGGCTGCGGAAGTTTATGAAGATCACGATGATCGGCACGGGGTATGTCGGCCTGGTATCGGGCGCCTGCTTCGCCGATTTCGGCCACGACGTCGTCTGCGTCGACAAGGTCGCCGAAAAGATCCAGGCGATCGAATCCGGCCGCATGCCGATCTATGAGCCCGGCCTCGACCAGCTGGTCGCGAACAATGCCGCCGCCGGGCGCCTGACCTTCACCACGGACCTCGCCGCTGGCGTAAAGGGGGCGGATGCGATCTTCATCGCCGTTGGCACCCCCTCCCGCCGGGGTGATGGCCATGCGGACCTGAGCTACGTCTATGCCGCCGCGCGGGAGATTGCGGAATCGCTCGATGGACCGGCGGTGATCGTCACCAAGTCCACCGTTCCTGTCGGCACGGGCGACGAAGTCGAACGCATCGTCAAGGAAGTCCGTCCCGACCTGGACATCCAGGTCGTTTCCAACCCCGAATTCCTGCGCGAAGGCGCGGCGATCAGCGATTTCAAACGGCCGGACCGCGTCGTCGTCGGCACCACCGGCAATGAACGGGCCATCGCCGTGATGGCGCAGATCTACCGGCCGCTGAACCTCAATCAGGCGCCGGTCATGTTCACCGGTCGGCGCACGGCGGAACTGATCAAATATGCCGCCAATGCCTTTCTGGCGACCAAGATCACCTTCATCAACGAAATGGCCGACCTGTGCGAGGCGGTGGGCGCGGAAGTGCAGGACGTGTCGCGCGGCATCGGCCTCGACAACCGGATCGGGTCCAAATTCCTGCATGCGGGGCCGGGCTATGGCGGGTCCTGCTTCCCCAAGGATACGCTGGCGCTCGTCAAGACCGGACAGGATTATGACACGCCGATCCGCATCGTCGAAACGGTCGTGCAGGTGAACGACCTTCGTAAAAGGGCGATGGGGCGCAAGATCGTCAAGGCGCTGGGCGGGGAGGCGCGGGGCAAGAAAGTCGCGCTGCTCGGCCTGACCTTCAAGCCCAATACCGACGATATGCGCGATGCGCCCAGCCTGGCCATCGTGCAGGCGCTGGAGGATGCGGGCGCGAAGATCGTCGCCTATGATCCCGAAGGCATGGAAGTCGCCGCGCCGATGATGCCCAGCGTGAAGATGGCCCGCGACGCTTATGAAGCCGCATCGGGCGCTGACGCGGTGGTGCTGGTCACGGAATGGGATATTTTCCGCGCGCTCGACCTCAAGCGCCTCGCCGCTTCGATGAACACGCCGCTTCTGGTCGACCTGCGCAACATCTACCCGCGCACGGAGGCGGAAGCGGCTGGCTTTTCGCTCATCCGCGTCGGCGGTAAGGGCGTGGAAGCCGCATGAGGCTGCCGCCGGAGGAGGGGCGGGATCACCACCTCGCCCTTCCACGGCTGCATCACTGGCTGATCGCCGCCGCCCTGCTTTTTCTCCTGACGCTGGTCGTGCCGGTGATGGCTGGCCTTACCTGACGGTGTCGGGCAATGTGCTCCCCAGAAAGGCTGGAGCCCGGCCCACGCGCCCTCAAGCCTTCAACTTCCACCCGCGCCGCAGCAGCATATAGCACAGCACCGCCAGCGCGATGTTCAGCACCAGCAGCACGATGCTGCCCACGACCACATCGCCGTCGGCCGCCGCGACGAAGCCATAACGAAACCCCGAAATCGCGTAGAAGAAGGGGTTCGCATGGCTGATCGCCCTGAACACGGGCGAAAGCCGGTCGATGGAATAGAAGGTCCCCGACAGCAGCGTCATCGGGCCGATCACGAAATTTGTGATGGCCGCCGCATGGTCGAACTTTTCCGCCCAGATGGACGTCAGCACGCCGATAAAAGCGGTGAGCGACGCCCCCATCAGGCCGAACCAGACGATCGCCCAGGGATGCGCTGGCGTCACATGGACGCCGGGCCACAGCGCCATCGCGCCCCACAAGGCCAATCCGACACAGACTGCGCGCGTCACCGCCGCACCGACCAGCGCCAGCAGCAATTCGCCGTTGGACAGCGGCGGCATCAGATAATCGATCAACGTTCCCTGCATCTTGCCCGCCAGCAGGGAAAAGCTGCTGTTGGCGAAGGCATTGTTCATCATCCCCATGATCATGAGGCCGGGGGCGATGAAATCGGCGAAGGGAACGCCCAGCACCTGCCGGTTCGCGCCGCCCAGCGCGATGGTGAAGATGACCAGAAACATCAGCGTCGTTACGGCGGGCGCCCAGATGGTCTGCAACTGGACCTTCATGAAACGCCGGACTTCCTTGCGGTACAGCGCGCGCATCCCTGCCCAGTTGACGTTGCGGATGACCATTTCGCCCGGCTCGTGAAAGCGTGGTTGCCGGGACGCGTTTGTTACAAATTGGGACTGGTCGTTCATGATCGGATCGACTATCGGCTGGCCTGATATGCCGCAAGGGCGTTGTGTGCGGAATTGTGCGCCCCATATAGGGCGCGAACCGGATATTGTGAGGAGTTATTCATTGTCCTGGACTGACGAGCGCATCGACCAGCTCAAGGCGATGTGGGAAAAGGGCCTGACCGCCAGCCAGATCGCTGACGAACTGGGTGGCGTCAGCCGCAACGCCGTGATCGGCAAGGCCCATCGCCTCGGTCTGCAATCGCGCCCTTCGCCCGTGAAGGCGAACGAAGTGCCCAAGAAGGCCGCGCCCGTGCGCAAGCCTGTTGCCGCCGCACCGGCCGTCGAAGCACCCAAACCCGCGCCCGTTCAGCAGAACGCGGCCGTGCGCACCGCCCCGCCCGCGCCCGCCCCGGCGGCCGCGCCTTCCGCCGCCGCAGCGCCCGCCAACGACGCGACGCCTGCGCCTCAGCCGCGCATCATTTCCGTTGGTCCCGGCGGCTTCCTGCGTCAGGGTCCGGGCGACCAGCAGGCGCCGATCCCGCCTGCGCCGCCCCGCCGCCTGGTTCCCGCAAAGCCCAGCCCGGACATTGCGGGCAAGACGACGTTGCTCGACCTGACCGAGCGCATCTGCAAATGGCCGATGGGCCATCCGGGCGAACCCGACTTCCACTTCTGCGGTGAAGCGGTGAACCCCGGCTTTCCCTATTGCGTCGAACATTGCGGCCGCGCCTATCAGGCGCAGTTGCCGCGCGGCACGCGCCGTCCGCCGCCGCCCCTGCCCTTTGGCGGTCCGCGCGTCCGCTGAAGCTGCCGCAGCACTGATCCAGCAAGGGGCCGGTCCGACATGACCGGCTCCTTCTTCTTGGCTGCGCTTGCACCTGCCGCTCACCCGCTTATAGCTGTGGGCCATGTCCGATCTGTTTCAGAGCCAGCCGCTCAGTTCCTCCGGTTACGACGCGTCCTCCATCGAAGTCCTTGAAGGATTGGAGCCCGTCCGCCGCCGCCCCGGCATGTATATCGGCGGCACGGACGAACGCGCGCTCCATCACCTTGCCAGCGAGGTGCTGGACAACAGTATGGACGAAGCGGTTGCGGGCCATGCGACCCGGATCGAAGTGCTGCTGGAGCCGGGCAACAAGCTGACGATCGTCGACAATGGGCGCGGCATTCCGGTCGGGATGCACCCGAAATTTCCGGGCAAGTCGGCGCTGGAAGTCATCCTGACCACGCTGCATTCCGGCGGCAAGTTCACTGACAAGGCCTATGCGACCTCCGGCGGCCTGCATGGCGTCGGCATCAGCGTGGTCAATGCCCTGTCGGCAGTCACTGTGGTCGAAGTCGCGCTCAACAAGGAGCTTTTCCGCCAGAGCTTTGCCCGTGGCCTGCCCACCAGCGGCCTGGAAAAAATCGGCGCGGCTCCTAACCGCCGCGGCACGTCCGTCAGCTTCATTCCTGATCAGGAGATTTTTGGGGAGCAGAAGTTCAAGCCCGCGCGCCTCTACCGCCTCGCCCGGTCTAAAGCCTATCTGTTCGCGGGCGTTGAAATCCGCTGGAAATGCGCGCCCGAACTGATCAGCGACGATACGCCGCCGGAAGCCGTATTCCAGTTCCCTGGCGGTCTCGCCGACCATCTCAAGGAACAGGTGGGGACCCGCGAATGCGCCACCAGCGCCTTCTTCTCCGGCAATCAGGATTTTCCCGACGCCGCCGGGCGCGTGGAGTGGGCGGTCGCCTGGCCGCTCTGGTCCGACGGCAGCTATAGCTGGTATTGCAATACCATCCCCACTCCCGATGGCGGCACGCATGAAAACGGCCTGCGTGCGGCTCTGGTCAAGGGCATCCGCGCCTTTGCCGAACTGGTGGGCAACAAGAAGGCGAAGGACATCACCGCCGACGACATCGTGACTTCGTCGGAAATCATGCTGTCCGTCTTCATCCGCGACCCGCAGTTTCAAAGCCAGACCAAGGACCGCCTGACCAGTCCCGAAGCCGCGCGCCTCGTCGAAAATGCCGTGCGCGACCATTTCGACCATTATCTGTCCGACCATATGGAACGCGGCAAGGCGCTGCTCGCCTATGTGATCGACCGCATGGACGAACGGCTCAAGCGCAAGGCCGAAAAGGAGGTGAAGCGCAAGACCGCAACCTCCGCGCGCAAGCTGCGCCTGCCCGGCAAGCTCACCGACTGTTCGATTGATGGCCCCGAAGGCACGGAAATCTTCCTGGTGGAAGGCGATTCCGCAGGCGGCTCGGCCAAGCAGGCGCGTGATCGCAAGACGCAGGCCATTCTGCCCCTGCGCGGCAAGATCCTGAACGTCGCATCGGCGAACACGGCGAAGATACTGGCGAACCAGGAAATCGCCGACATGATCCTCGCTTTCGGCTGCGGTACGCGCAAGGACTGCAATCCCGACAATCTGCGCTACGAACGCATCGTCATCATGACCGACGCCGATGTCGACGGCGCGCATATCGCGACGCTGCTGATGACCTTTTTCTTCCAGGAAATGCCGGAACTGGTGCGGCGCGGCCATCTCTACCTCGCCCAGCCGCCGCTCTACCGCATCGTCGCAGGCGGCAAGAGCCTCTACGCACGGGACGACGCCCATCGCGACGAACTTCTCGCCACGGAGTTCAAGGGCAAGAAGGTCGAGGTCAGCCGCTTCAAGGGTCTTGGCGAAATGAATCCCGGCCAGCTGCGGGAAACGACGATGGACCCCAAGACCCGCGGCCTCATCCGCATCACCCTGCCCGACGATGTCGAGGACCGGCAGCAGGTCCGCGAATTGGTGGAGCGGCTGATGGGCACCAATCCCGCGCATCGCTTCGCCTTCATTCAGGAAAATGCCGCGACTGTGGACGAAGAAGCGATCGACGCCTGACGTCATTTTTTGGTGACGCCGTGCTTTCATGGCTAGCGCCGCATTAACCACTGCGGGGCACGGGATGTTCAACCTTCCGCGCGATATGGGCAAGCATGTCAGGCTTCGCCCCGATCCTTCGCATCGCTTCCCGCGCCGCGCCCGCCCTGCTGCTGGCGGCTTGTGGCGGCGCTGCGCTCGCAGAAACCAGCGTGCCGTCGATTGCCACGGCCTCTGCGTTGAGCGGTCCGGCCTACGGCAATGCAGATCGCCTCGCATCCACCCTGCTTGCCGGTGGCATGAGCCGCCTCGCCGCGATCAGCGCGCAACAGGGCAGCGCATCGCCGCTTGGCTGGCCGCCGCCGCTCGCCGAACCGCAAGCCATCATCAATGACGGCAGCGTCAAAAAAATGCTCGCGCAGATGCCCGGATGGGAATTGCAGGGCGTCCGCCTGACGCTGAACCCGCCTGCCTTCAGCTACAGCCAGCCCGACCTCGTGGCCGCCTTCATGCGCAGCCTCCTGGCAGCGCCCGCAGCCCCGGTTCAGCCGCAATCCTTCCTGCTGCCGAAGCCCACGACAATCACCTCCGCTCCCCGCAATGGCCAGCCCGACATTTTCGGCTCAGTGGCCATGGCAGTGAGCCGGACGCCGCTCGATGACAAATGGGCATCGGCCGTTCGTTCCAGCCCTGCCGCGGCACTTCCGGCCAGCCTGATACGGTCGGCCCGCGCCGCCACAGGCTTGCAGCAGGTGGCGATGGTGAACAGCTGGGTCAACCGCCAGCTACGCTTCGCCGACGACCGGCAGGGCCATGACAGTTGGGCTTCGGCCAGCCAGTCGCTGCGGCGCGGCGCGGGCGACTGCGAAGATTATGCCATCGCCAAGATGCAGCTTCTCGAAGCAGCGGGCTTCGACCGGCGCGCCCTGTTCCTCGTCATCGCCCGCGATCTGGTGAGACAGGCCGACCACGCAGTTCTCGCGGTACGGGTCGGGGACGATCTGATGATCCTCGACAATATGACCGACCGGATTCTGCCATCCTCTTCGGTCAGCGACTACCGCCCGATCATGAGCTTCAACGCTTATGGCCGCTGGACTCACGGCTATCGCATGACCCCGCCGCAGCCGGTCCAGTTCGCCGCCCGCTGAACCGTTACGACCCTCACCGCTCTCTCAGAGCTTCTTCTCTTGCTTTGATGATGGGTTTGAGGAGGTAGGCGAGGACGGACTTTTGTCCTGTGAGGATTTCGACATCACATATCATGCCTGGAGTGATGGGGAGTTTGCGTGTGGCTGATCCATTCCAGCGAAAAAAACGGGCGACCAGTCCTTGCGACCGATCGCCCGTTCATGATGCGACCCATAGGCTTACCGGAGCCGTTCCTGTTCCTCATGGTCCGGCGCATGAGCCGGTGAAAACCTATGGGAAAAAGGTGCCCCTCCGATGCCATCATGGATAACGATTGGTAAAGCGTTGGCAATTCACCCCAAGGGTTATATCTTTTGTTAAAGAGGTCTTACACCATGACTGCTGACGAGCGCCGGATGTGCTCAGCCGCCATGGCCATCATCCTGCTGCGCTGCGCCGCCAGAACCGTTGGGAGCAGCAGGCATTGAGGCCAGCACACCCTCCATCCGCTTGCTCCGCCCGCTGTGCGCGCCCGTGATGCGGCGGAATGTCGATAGGGCATAGTCCGCCAGCGGCCGGGCAGCATCAAATCTTTTGCGTGCGATGTAGAAGTCCACCAGATTTTCAAGCGCCATCTGGCAACCGGGATCATCCTCGCCCCGCGTGCGGGCATAGCCGTCGAAGACGCGGCGCAGCAGCAGTTCGGACTCGCGATAGTGGCCGGTGGCTTCCAGATGCAGCGCCAGATCATTGGCCGAAATCAGCGCGCGTGGATCATCCGGGCCGAACAGCTCCTCCGCAAGCGCCAGGGCCTTGCGCGCAGGCTCCACGCCATCGGACGCGCGCCCGGCGGCATAAGCCGATTGCGCCGACGCCACCAATGCGCGCCATTCCTTTTCCCGCGCCTCGGTCACGCCGGGCACATAGGGCGCTTGCGCCTGCGCTGCCATCGCCAGTCCCAGCAGCATGGCAGCGGCAATGAATTTCAGTCTGAAAACATGACCGGACATGAGCGCCTTCCCCCCTTCGCCTCCCCCACTGCCGCACCATGCAGCCAGTCCGGTTACGAAAGCGCGAACCCAAGGCAGGCGGCAGGCGCGATCAGCCGGTCAAAGCCTCAACCAGCGCCTTGACCTTCTTCTGCCGCCATTGGGGCAAGGGCGCGATCAGCCAATAGCCGCAGGCCGACCCCTGCGCATCCCCCACCGTCCGCACCCGGCCCGCGTCAATGTCGGACTGGGCGAGCAGCAAGGGCACAGTTGCGCGGCCAAAGCCGTTCACCGCAGCCTCGATCGCCAGCCCCGCATCGGCCACGCGGATGATGGCTGGTTCCGCGCTGTTCGGACAGCCCGGCCATTCGATCCGGTGCTCAGGGCCGCCCCCGGTTCCTTCCACGGTCACGAAAGACGCTTCGCCCAGCTTCACCCCTTCATGCTCGCCCGGCCCTTCGGCAAGGCGCAAGGCGAGGTCCAGATTGGCTTCGGTGAAGTCCAGGCTTTCGTCCGCCGCGACGAGGGAGAATTTGATGTCCGGCTGGCTCGCCGCATAGGCTGCCAGACGCGGCTGGAGCCATTTCGCGGTGATGTCGCGCGGCGCCGCGATGGTGAGCGAGGAGCTTGATTGCCCCGCCTGCATGGCGCGGACCGCTTCCTCAAATTGCAGGAAGCCTGCCCGCAATGCCTCCAGCCCGGCTTCCGTTTCCGGGGTCAACTCAAGCCCCTTGGGCGTGCGGCGGAACAGCACGACGCCCAGCAGATCCTCCAGCGCCCGTATCTGCTGACCGACGGCGGCAGGCGTCACCGCCAGTTCGTCGGCAGCGCGCGTGAAGGACAGGTGACGCGCGGCTGCATCCAGAACGCGCAGGCCGTTCAGCGGCAAATGGGTACGTTTCATTCAGCGACCGCCGGAGCTATGAGCGCGAAATGCGGGATCGCGATGTCGAACGTCTCCCCGCTCGCGCCGATCATATGATAATGCCCCCGCATGGACCCTGTGGGCGTGTTGAGCGGACAGCCGGACACATAATCATAGCTTTTGCCCGGATGCACCACGGGCTGTTCTCCCACCACGCCGTCGCCATCGACCCGATGCTGCGTCCCGCGCCCGTCAGTGATGATCCAGTGACGGGTCAGCAGTTGCACCGGCTGCTCCCCGTCATTTTCGATGCGGATATGATAGGCCCAGAACCATCGGCCGCGATCGGGCTCCGACTGTTCGGGCAGGAATGTCACGGCCACATGCACGCTGATGCCGCGCGTGGTCGCATGGAAGGGGAAAAGCGCGTTCACGGCCAAAGGAATGCGCCTTTCACCCCTTGCCCGTCAACGGCCTATCGCCTTGAGCGCGCGATCCAGATCGTCAATCACGTCCTGCGGGTCTTCCAACCCGACGTTCAGGCGCAGCATATCCTCGGTAATGCCGACCTCCAGCCGCGCCGCTTCCGCCATGCCATAATGGGTGGTGGAGGCCGGGTGCGTCATCAGCGAGCGGGAATCGCCGATATTGTTGCTGATGTCGACCAGTTCCAGGGCGTTGAGCAGGCCGTGCGCCTCCTTCCGCCTGCCGCCGACATAAAGCGAGAAGATGGGGCCAGCCATCTCCATCTGCTTCATGGCCAGCGCATGTTGCGGATGGCTTTCAAGTCCGGGATAAAGCACCTTGTCCACCCGGCCCTCCAGGAATTTGGCGACCTTCAGCGCATTTTCGCTCTGGCGGCGAATGCGCAGGTCCAGCGTCTCCAGCCCCTTCAGCACGACCCAGGCGTTGAATGCGGCGAGCGTCGGCCCGGTATTGCGGTGGAAGGGCAGCAGCGTGTTGATGATGAAATCTTCCGTGCCGCAGACCGCGCCCGCCAGCACCCGGCCCTGCCCGTCCATCATCTTGGTCGCGCTATAGGCCACCACGTCAGCGCCGAATTCCAGCGGGCGCTGCAATGCGGGCGTGGCAAAGGCATTGTCCACGACGCTGGTGATGCCATGCGCCCTGGCGATGCCGCAGATCGCCGCCATGTCGGCGACGTCCATCGTCGGATTGGCGGGCGTTTCGAAGAAGAAGACCTTGGTATTGGGACGGACCGCCTTTTCCCAGGCATCATTGTCGGTCGCATCGACCGTCGTCGTTTCAATGCCGAATTTGGGCAGCAGCGTGTCGGTCAGCCAGCGGCAGGACCCGAACAGCGCCTTGCCAGCGACGACATGGTCGCCCGCCGACAACTGGCACAGCAGCGCCGCGGTCATCGCCGCCATGCCGCTCGCTGTGGACCGGCATGCTTCCGCGCCTTCCAGCAGGGCGATACGCTTTTCCAGCATTTCCACGGTCGGATTCTGGAGGCGGCTGTAGGTCATGCCCTGCTGCTCGCCGGCAAAGCGCGCCGCCGCATCCTCCGCCCGGTCATAGCAATAGCCGCTGGTCAGGAACAGCGCCTCGGACGTTTCGCCCCACTCGCTGCGCGCGCTGCCGCCCCGCACGGCGAGCGTCGCAGGCCGCCAGTTCTTGGTGATCTCCGGGTCCTGACCGCTCTTGCGCTTCATATTCCGTTCCTCAATTCAGCGCGGCCAGCACCGCATCGCCCATTTCGACCGTGCTCATCGTGCCGCCCAGGTCAGGGCTGCGCGCGCCACCCGCCAGCGCCCTGGCGACGGCCGCCTCGATCCGGTCGGCCTGTTCCGGCATGGCGAGCGAGTAACGCAGCATCATGGCCGCCGACAGGACCGTTGCCAGCGGATTGGCCTTGCCCTGCCCGGCAATGTCGGGCGCGGAGCCGTGGATCGGCTCATAGAGGCCCTGATTGCTGTCGTTGAGCGTGGCCGACGCCAGCATGCCGATCGACCCGACGCACATGCTGGCCTGATCGGACAGGATGTCGCCGAACATATTGCCGGTGACGATCACGTCGAACTGGCCCGGATCGCGCACCAACTGCATCGCCGCATTGTCCACATACATATGGCTCAGGGCGACATCGGGATATTCGGCCGACACCTCGATCACGACATCGCGCCATAGCTGGCTGGTTTCCAGCACATTGGCCTTGTCCACCGAGCAGAGCTTGCCCCGCCGCGCGCGCGCCGCCTGGAAACCCTGATGCGCGATCTTGCGCACCTGTTCCTCATTATAGGACATGATGTCATAGCCTTCACGCAGGCCATCGGCTGTCTTGCGCATGCCCTTTTCACCGAAATAGACGTCGCCATTGGTCTCGCGCACGATCAGCAGGTCGATGGCGCTCGCCACCTCCTTCTTCAGCGCGGACGCGTCCGCCAGTTCGGGGAAGACCTTGGCCGGGCGCAGGTTGGAAAAGAGGCCCATCGCCTTGCGCAGGCCCAGAATCGCCTGTTCAGGCCGCAGGTGGCGCTCCAGCGAGTCGCAGTCGGGATCGCCCACCGCGCCGAACAGGATGGCGTCGGCGCGCTTCGCAAGGTCCAGCGTTTCGGGCGGCAGCGGATGGCCCACCGCCTTGTAGGCAGCGCCGCCGACCAGCCCCTCTTCATAGGTGAGGCCGTCGATCCCCAGCGCGTCCAGAACCCGCCTCGCCTGCGCGACGATCTCCGGGCCGATACCGTCTCCGGGAAAAAGGGCGATCAACATATCCAACCTCATCCAAAATTCACATCGTCCGCATGGCGGCGCCAACCGGCCCGCCCTTGCAAGATGCGGACGCCATGCGCAAGGCGTGTTTTGCAGCTAGCCCGCCACCCGGCCCAGCCTTTCCACCAGCCGTTCCCGCGCTGCCAGCACATCGGCGCGCCAGCCGGTCAGCACCGACCGTTCCAGGAAAAAGCCGGTGAGGCGCAGCCCATCCAGTACCGCCTGCCAGTCCCCCGTCCCCCCTTCCAGCAGGAAAGCGGGGAGCGGCAGCAGGCGGCTTTCATAACCCTCTGCGCCGGTACGGCTGACGGCGGCTGCGCTGCGGGGGCTGACAAAGGCAAGGTCTGCGTCTCCCCCGGTTGCTGCGCACCGGCCAAGGTCCAGCCCAAAACCCAGTTCCGCCAGCAGCAGCAATTCATAGCGCACCAGAGCCGCGGCCCATCCGCGCGCGGCGGGCGCAGCCTCGACAGCACCGAGAACGCCGTCGAGCGCCTGAAAGAGCGCCGGATGCGGCGTCCCTTCGGACAAGGCGGCCGCCGTAAGCGCGCACGCCCAATCGATGGCAGCGGCGGGCAAGGGCTCCGACAGCAAGGGCGCGCGGCTATGCTCCAGTTCCAGGCTGAGACCCGCCAGCTGCTCCTCTGTCCGCGCGCGGAACTCCGCTTTCACTGCGTTACCCGGCAGCAGCACCGGCCGCATCGCGCGCGACCGCCCGCCCCGGACATAGCCCGCCAGCAATCCATGATGGGGTGTCAATAGCCGCGCGATCGCGCCATGTTCGCCATGATGCCGTGCGGCGCAAACCAAAGCGGGAGTGATCAGCGCCGGCATGGCCCTCCCTTACAGCCGCGCCCATCCCAATGCCATGGGCATCGCGACGCTGATGAGAGCGGATAGGGAGTGATTTCGGTTCCTGCGCGTGGTCAATTCGGACCGGGGCCAGCGCCTGCAACAGGCTGCCATGCAGATCGCATTGCAGCCCTCTATAATATATTCGTTATACTGCCGCCTTATTGAGAACGGCCAAGCATCCATAAATCAGAAAATGAATCATCCGTGGAAGTAGTCATAGACTTGTTGCGCAACTGCCTTCGATACGCCGGGCGCTTTCTGCAAATCCTCCAGCGCGGCGCTCTTTACGGCCTTGGCTGTACCGAAATGCATCAGCAAAGCTTTCTTCCGCGACGGGCCGATGCCTGGAACTTCATCCAGTGAACTGACGGTGATCGCCTTGCTGCGCTTCTGCCGGTGCGCGCCGATGGCGAAGCGATGCGCTTCGTCCCGCAGCCGCTGGAGGTAGAAAAGAACGGGATGATTCAGCGGGAAGGTGATTTCCCGCCCATCGGGCATATGGAACACCTCCCGCCCGGCATTGCGGTCAGGCCCCTTGGCCACGCCGATCATGCACACATCCTCGATCCCCATATCTTCCAATATGGCGCGCGCGGCCGAAAGCTGCCCCTTGCCGCCGTCGATCAGGACGAGGTCGGGCCACTCCCCGCCGTCGCGATCGGGGTCCTCCCGCGCCGCCCGGCCGAAGCGCCGCTCGAACACCTCCCGCATCATGGCGAAGTCGTCGCCGGGCGTGGTTTCGGGATTGCGGATGTTGAACTTGCGATAGGCGTTCTTGCGGAAACCCTCCGGCCCCGCCACCACCATCGCGCCCAGCGCATTGGTGCCCTGGATATGGCTGTTGTCGTAGATTTCGATCCGGTCCGGCACGCCGTCCAGCCCGAACCTCTCCACCATCTCCTCCAGCACCCTGGCCTGTGTCGTCGTTTCCGCCAGCCGCCGGTCCAGCGCCTCCACGGCGTTGCGCTGCGCCTGCTGGATCAGCCGCGTGCGCGCGCCCCTTTGCGGCACCTCTATCCGCACCTTGGCTCCCAGCCGTTCGCCCAGGGCCTGCGCCATCAGTTCGCACTCTGCAGGCGCGCGATCGGACAGGATCAGCTTTGGAGGCGGCACTTCTTCGTAAAATTGCGCCATGAAGCTCGCCAGCACCTCATCTTCGCTGACCTCTGCCGTATGGACGGGAAAGAAGCTGCGGTGGCCCCAATTCTGGCCGCCGCGAATGAAGAAGGCCTGGATGCACATCGCCCCGCCCTTGGCAGCCAGCGCGAAGATATCCGCGTCGCCAAGCCCATCGGCGTTGATCGCCTGGCTCCCCTGGATGAAGGTCAGCGCCTTCAACCGGTCGCGCAGCACGGCCGCCTGTTCGAAATCCAGCGCTTCCGACGCGGTCTGCATCGCCTGCCCCAGCTTCTTCTGCACCGCGGTTGACTTGCCGCCCAGGAAGTCCTGCGCGTCCTTCACCAGTTCGGCATAGCCCGCATCGTCGATCCGCCCGACGCATGGCGCGGAACAGCGGCGAATCTGGTAGAGGAGGCAGGGGCGCGAGCGGTTGGCGAAGAAGCTGTCGGTGCAGCTCCGCAGCAGGAACAGCTTCTGAAGCGCGTTGATCGTCCGCGTCACTGATCCGGCGCTGGCGAAGGGACCATAATAGCGCCCCTTATATTTGCGCGCGCCGCGATGCTTCTGCACCCGGGGAAAGGCGTGATCCTCCCGCAGCAGGATGAAGGGAAAGCTTTTGTCGTCGCGCAGCAGCACATTATAGGGCGGGCGAAAGCGCTTGATCAATTGCGCTTCCAGCAGCAGCGCCTCCGCCTCGCTGTTGGTGGTCACGATCGTCATGGACCGCGTCTGCGAGACCATGCGCTGCAACCGCTTGGGAAGGCGGTCCACCTGCGTATAGTTGGCGACGCGGTTCCGCAGAGCACGCGCCTTGCCGACATAGAGCACGTCGCCCCGCGCGTCCTGCATGCGGTAGACGCCGGGCCGCACCGGCAGCGTCTTCAACGTGGTACGGATCGCCTCCACGCCAGCTTCGATGTCCGGCGTTCCCGCGCCGCGAACGGTGTAACTGGCTTTGTCTTCGTGAAAACGGTCAGGCGATTGGGGATGCGACATAGGGCAGAGATAGCGGTGGCTGTGGCAAGCGCAATGGCCTTGACCAGCGGCTCACCGACTATCCGCGGCCTTAGCACCCAGGACCGGCCGGCATTCAGTTCTGGCGGCCTGCAAATAGCGATTCCTCGCGCTTCCGGTGCTCACCTACTGTAAGGACGCTGCGCTCCGGGTCACGAAAACCACCATTTCGCTACGCTGGCCTTCGGCTCGGCTCCCCATCTCCCGAATGTCGATCGGTCCTAGGGGTCAAGCATGGTCAGGGATTCAACGCCGGTGAAAGCTCGGTCATGGCCATGCCTCCCAGCATTCCGGCCCCGCTTACAAGCGCATCGTCTACCAACGCAACGAAAAGGGCCGGCGCGACGATCCGCACCGGCCCTTTTCGACTGTTGCGCTGTTCCAGTGATCAGACGCTGGTGCCAAGGCCCCGGATAGCGCCATCGACCAGCGCACGATCGGCGTTCGCGTCGTGATTCTGGGCGATCAGGGTCGCGGCCGCACTTGTCGCCGCATTGACCGCCTTGGCACGAATGTCGGCGATCGCCGCGCGTTCGGCGGCGCCGATCTTGTCTTCCGCCATCTTTTGACGGCGGGCGACCAGAGCGGCGGCATTCGCCTTGGCGTCCTCCAGCAGGGTCGCCGCGTCATTTTCGGCTGCCTTGCGCATGGCTTCGGCTTCGCCTGCGGCAGCGGCGATCTTCGCCTCATATTCCGCTTTCAACGCTTCGGCTTCCGCGCGGAGCTTGGACGCTTCTGCCAGCTGGCTCTTGATCTGGGCGATCCGGCCATCGAGCGCGCCGCCGATCAGGCCCGGCACCTTCTTGACCAGCAGGATGATGATGAACACCGCCATCGCCAGGCTGACCCAGGCGGTGGCATCCATGCCGACGGCCTTGGGATCGCTGTGGGGAGCAACCCCTTCATGCGCGACGGTGCCGACAGGCTCCAGCCCTTCCGCATGGATCGCTTCATTCAGGTGCGGAGGAGTAGCTTCGCTTTGCTGTGCTGCTGCGTCAGCCATGGGCCAGGGCCGCCTTTACTGCATTGCGGGCCGCTTCGTCCGACGCCTGAACGCCGGAGATGCGTGCCACCATGTCGCGCGCCGCTTCGGCCGCAACGGTCTCAATCTCTGCCATGGCCGCCTGGCTGGCGGCCTGGATGCGTGCTTCCGCAGCGCCGATCCGGCTCGCAATCTCTGCGTCGGCTGCAGCGAGCTGCCCTTCGGCGACCTTGGCGGCTTCGGCCTTGGCCCGCGCCAGGGTCGCCTGAACCGCAGCGCGGTTTTCAGCGTCGCGGGCGCGGTAATCGGCTTCCGCCTCGTCAGCGCGCGCGAAGGCGGCCTTGGCGGCGTCGAGGTCGCCCGTGATCTTGGCGTCGCGCGCGTCCGCCGTCGCCTGAACCTTGGGCACCATGCCCAGGCCGATGACGAAGAACACGAAGCCGAACGTCAGCAGCATCCAGAATATCTGCGAAGCGTAGGTTTCGGCGATTTGCGCGATTTGAGGCATATTATGAGGTCCGTCCGATCAAGGCGCGGTCAAATTCAAAGGGAAGCGGGCGAGCGGCACCGGGCCACCCTCCCGCTTTCCAAACGGTCAGGCCACGAACACCAGGATCATGGCGATGACGAAGGCCAGCAGGCCCAGAAGTTCGGCGGCGGCGAAGCCGATGAACAGGCGGCCCTGCTGACCGTCAGCAGCACCCGGATTGCGCAGCGCACCTTCGAGGAACGATGCGAACACATTGCCCACACCGAGCGAAGCGAGACCCGCACCGATGGCGGCCAGGCCAGCACCGAGCAGCTTTGCGGCTTCTGCGTCCATGTCGTAAACTCCCTTTTCTAAACTCTAACAAACGTTGATGAAATTGCGGAAACTCAGTGCAGATTCTCGGCGTCGTTCAGATAGACCGAGGTCAGCAGCGCGAACACATAGGCCTGGATGACCGCGACCAGCACTTCCAGCGCGCTGATGCCGATCATCAGGATGAAGCTCGCCGAACCGACCGTCAGGCCATAGCCCACGCCCGCATTCGCACTGTTGATGACAAAGCCTGCCAGCACCTTGAGCAGGACGTGGCCCGCCGTCATGGCGACGAACAGTCGCAGGCCAAGGCTGAACGGACGCACCAGGAAGGACACCAGCTCGATCGGGAAGATCACCGGGATCATCGGCAGCGGCGTGCCGTGCGGAACGAACAGCGAGAAGAAGTGCAGGCCATGCTTGTAGAAGCCGACCGCCAGCACGATCGAGAAGCTGAGGATCGCCAGCACCCCGGTCGCCGTGAAATGGCTGGTGAAGGTGAAGGGGTGAAGGCCGAACAGGCCCAGCGGCAGCAGGCCCAGCAGGTTCGCCAGCAGGATGAACATGAACAGCGAGAAGACGTACGGAATATACTTCTTGCCGCCCTCGCCCACATTGGCGATCAGCAGGCTCTTGATGAAGCCGGTCATATATTCGACCGCCATCTGCCAGCGGCCGGGAACCAGTTCGCGCTTCATGCCGCCGACCACGAAGATCCACAGCACCACAGCGGCGGCCACCATATAGAGCGCGCTGTTGGTGAAGGCGATATTGAACCCGCCCAGCGACAGGTGATCCGTACCGAACAGCGGTTCGATCGCAAACTGGTGCATCGGATCGATTTTGCCGGATTCTGCCACGTTGACCCCTGTAACGTCTAACCTTTTCGACTAAGACAAAAGCGCCCCTTATTGGTCGGGACGCTTTGCCGTCGTCAATCTGATGATGTTCCTGAACGCCACCACGATGCCCAGACCGAGGAAAGCGAGCAGAAGCCATGGGGATGTCCGCAGGAAGTAGTCCAAAGTCCCACCTACCACGGCACCACCGGCCAGACCCCCGATCAGTTCGGCGAGTACCCGGTTGCCAAGGCGCGACCCATCGTCCGCCTTTTGTCCCGAGGTCCCCTGCCTGACCTGTTCAGCGCGCTCAGCCCGCCCGATCCGCTCCTCCAAAGAAGCGATCCGTGCGTCCTCATCCGCCGGGTCTTGCCCGGGCACTTCCGCTACCATCGCCAATCCTTCCATTCGGGCTTTCAGCCCAGGTCCGGTGGCATGGCGTGTGCGGCTGCACCCGTCAAGGCGCGGCCCGTTTAGAAAGGGCTTTCGGGATAGTCAACCATCGTTGGGCAGGAGTTTTCGCCGCAGCTTCGAAGCGCCGGGCAAACCCCTGCCTCCCGCGCCGTCAGCCCGCCGTCGCGCAGTAGGACGGCAGGGCGATCGGCCCGGCGCCCTTGGTCTGCCATGGTCCAGCGCCGATGCGATAGACCTGCCCCGCCTTCACGCGGCTGCTGAGCGTCTGGCACCCCGTGGCGGCCGCGACGTCCTGCACGGTGACACCCCGCTTGCTGGCAAGGTCCGTGTAAGCGGCGCGGCGCTTGATGTTAATCGATTCGACTTCGGAGCGGACGGCCGCACTGACGGTTCCGGCGATGCCCAGATAACCATCGGCCTGTTCGCCCACCGCCCCTTCCGCCATGGCGGCGGCCACCGCGCCCGACTGTGCCCAGGCCGGAGCGGTCGCGGCGAGCCCCGTCGCCAGGGCAATGGCGGCACAACCGGCGATCATCAGAAATTTGCGTGTCATTGCGGGAACAACTCCGGGTTATTCTGGATAAGGTCCTGCGCGTCGCGTTGCAGGCGCACGACGACTTCCTGCTGCACTTTCACGTTCAGGTTGATTTCGATAGGCTTGTCCGGTGCCTTGACCTGGATGCAGCCTCCCAGCGCCAGCCCCGCACAGCCCACTGCAAAGATCGCTTCTTTCCTCATTTCCGCTCCGTCTTTTGCACAGTGTCGCTTTCCGCAGGCTGAACTGCAATCCCTTCCCTGATCTTCTCCTGCATCTGATCGCCGATGCTGTTCTGGATCAGGGTCGTGGGATCGATGAAGGATTTCGCCGTGCCGAGCAATCCGCGGAAGGGCGCGGCGATTCGCACGTTGAACAGGAAAGGCAGGCCAGTGAAATTGCGCGCCAGCCCCGCCGGAGCATCGCCGATCCTTCCCCGATTCACCCCGTTGAACACGACATTGGTCACCATCTCTCCATCCAGCGCGCCGTCCATCAGGATGGTAAGGCATTTATATTGCAGGTCCTTGAGAGCGTCGAAGGCCAGCCGCCCCATCGCTCCCAGTTGCTGGTTCGACACTGGCCCCACATAGGAAAGAGTGCCTGATTGCCGGTTGGGATCGCAGGGGATGGAGGGCAACACGCCTTCGGGCATGATCAGCGGCGGCATGCCCTGCTGCCGCGCGACCAGCACGCCGCCCGCCACGCGGCCGCCCTCCGCATTGAAGATCAGCGGCATGATGCCGTCGAACGTGCCAGTGGCGGACACATTCTCAAGCTCCATCGCCTGGATGAAGGCGCCCGCGTCCAGGCCGATGACGCGGAACGTCAGATAGCGGTCCACATCGGCGCTGAAATCCATGATAGTCGGCAGCAAGTCCAGACGGCCGCCCGAAAAGGGCCAGCCGCCGCCCTCGATATGCACATGCTGGCCCGGTTCCAGCCGGTAGCGGACGATGCCGTCGCGCACCTCCACACCGGGATTGACGGAGCGAATCCGCGCCTCCTGCCCCGGCGCGCTGACAAGGCCCAGCAGGTCGGTGAAGCGCAACTCGCCCGAAAGCCCCTCCACCGGGCCGAAAGCAGCCGCAAGATTGGCGTTGTCCGTGCGGAAAACACCATCGCTGGTGACGTTGGAGCCATTCCAGCGGATATGGCCGTCACCCCTGATGGTGCCTTTCACATTGGCGACCACGCCCAGGGTCAGGCGGGTGACTTCCTCCGGCTGAAGGCCCGGCCCAAAGACAAGGCCGGGCACCACCAGATCGGCCTTGCCGCGGCCGGTCGACAGGTCATGCGCGATGTCAGCGCGCGCCACCAGGGCGTCGTTGCGCGGCACCCGCATTGAACCTGTCGCGGCTATGCGTCCATCCTTCAAGGCCAGCCGGAAGTCTGGAACCTTCAGCGGCTGGAACCGGCCGGGCGCCTGCGCATCGCGCACCATGACGCCAGCAGCGAGCTTGAGGGTTCCGGCGGCAAAGCTCCAGTTGCCCGCGCCGTCCTCGATGATCAGCGGCACGGTGCCGATCTTCCCGCCAGCGCCGGTCAACGTCCCGCTCAACCCCCGCGCCGACGATTGGCCGTTCAGGCTCGCCGCGCTCAACCGGACAGGCGCTTCGGACGATCCGATGGCCAGTTCCGCACCCGTCAGCGCAAAGCCCATCTGCCCCAGCAGCAGTCGCGCGCGATCGGCGGAAAGCCGCATCGGGTTGTCCCCGCTCCTGCCCGACAGCGTCAGCCCCCGGATTTCCGCGCCACCGCGCAAACCCGATGGGCCGGTTGCGACCAGCGCCCCGTCAACCGGGCACAGCGTCTGGCGCGTCCGCCCGATGGCGAAGCTGCCATATTTCGCTTCGGCCAGCGACAGCGGCACACAGCGGCTGTTGATCGCAATCGCTCCGCCCGCCGTCATCCGCCCTTCGACCGGCATGGTCAGCCGCCGCAAATGTCCACCCGGCAGAGGCCCATCCAGCTTGACCGTGGTGGAAAAGCGCGTGTCGCCGCCCGGCCCGGCCTGGAAGCGCACCGGCTCCAGCGCCAGTTTCGCACCATCCGCCGCATAGCTGTCCACGAACAGCTGACCGCCAAAACCGCCGCCCGTCCTGCGCGCCAGCCGCAACGCCGATTTGGGAAGGCCGCCACCCTCCGTCGTCATCGACCCGTCAAGCGCCCAGTCGATCGCGCTGCCACTCCGTCCGGGCCAGGAGATGGTGACACGGCCATCGCCGGGAATCGCAGCCCTGGCGCCGCTACGCGCTTCGAACCGGACGCCGTTCAACACGATGCTGCCCCCACTTCCACGCTGTGTGAAGGCGAGATTGCTCTGCAACACATTGCCCGCGCTGGCCCGGCGCACCGCCTGTGCCAGACGATTCGCCAGCGGGCCGACCGGCGTGCCGCTGGCCGATCGGCTGAGATCGCCCAAAGGATCGCGTCCCGCCATGCGAAGCTGATGAGCGGACAGCCTGCCCTGCACGCGTGAACCCCCTTCGCCCATTTGCCAGACGCCGCTGAACTCCGTCCGCCCCGCCGCAGCGCCAGCGCCGGACAGGGCGTCGGCGCCGATCCGCACCCGCCCCGCCATCGCCTTGGCCGAGCCATTGAAATCGATCCGCCCGTCCGGCCGCGCCAGCAGCACGCCATTCGACCGCAGCGCCACGCCCGACAGCGCCGCATGCCCCTCCCACCTGTCGAGCGCCTTACCAAAGCGTACATCCACATCCGCGACCGGCTTCGCGATCGCGATGTCCGCGCCGCGACAGCCGATCGCCGCCGCCCTTACGGGGCCGGAAAGACGCGGCCGCCCATCCTGCATGGCCACATTCAGCGTCGCCGTCATGCCTGCCATCCCACATCCCGCCAGGCGCGCATCCGGCATGGCTGCGGCGATCTTCCCTCGAAAACCGGACGGCAAATTGCCCTCGCCATCGATCTGCATGCCGACCGGCCCGGCGTCGGTGTCCAGTTCGACCCGCGCGCCGGACAGCGCCAGCACGATATCGGGCAGGCTGAACGGCGTGGTGGAGGAAGGGTCGCGGAACTTGTCCAGTTCGCCCAGCCGCAACACGGAATCCCGGTAGGACCCGCGCAGCCGCACGCCCCCGGCCCGGACCGCAGCGACATGGGGCGACAGGCTGGTGAAGGCAATGTCCACTTCCACCCATTTCGCCGTCAGGTCCGGCCGGGCCGGATCGCCCAGGACGATATTCTCTATCCGTTGCGTGCGCAGCCCCACCTGCGTCAGGTCATAGCGGGCCTGCACGCCACGGCGGTTCATTTCCCGCCCGATGAAATTTTCCGCGATCGGCGCGCGCTGCGTCCAGAGCGCGACGAGAATCAGGGCCAGCGACCCTGTTCCCACGCCCAGCCAGCGCAGCCAGGCCCGGCGAACGTCCGTTTCGCCGTCCTCATCTTCCATGCCTGTCGCCAACCCCGGCTTATGTCCTCAAATCTGTAACGGCATCATAACGTCTGATGGCCTCTAAATATCCTTGCCCGCCGAATGTGCAACGCATAGCGTCCTTTGCTGAACAGGGAATGATAGAGCGTTGGCGAATAAGGAAGAAAGTGCGCCCCATGACGGGGTTGGGCACCGCGCCCGGCTGCGGCGGAAATTGGCGGAAAGCGGCGGGGACGCGTTGCATGATCATGAACTGATCGAATATCTGCTGGCCCTCGCCATTCCGCGCCGCGACACAAAGCCGCTCGCCAAGGCGCTGCTTCGCGAATTTGGCGGCATCGGCGGGCTGATGACCGCCGACTGGCAGTCGATCGCGCGCGTGCCCGGCATGGGCGACACCAGCATCGCCGCGATCAAGATCGTCCACGCCACGCTGATCAGGATGCTGCGGAACGGCGTCGCTGAAAAGCCGGTGCTGGCCAGTTGGCAGGCTCTGCTCGACTATCTGCGCGCCGATATGGCCTTCCTGTCCGTGGAGCGGGTGCGCGTGCTGCATCTCAACGCGCGGAACCAGTTGCTGCGGGACGATCATATGGGCGACGGATCGGTCGACCAGGCCGCCATCTACACGCGGGAAATCATCAAGCGCGCGATGGAGTTGGGCTCAGCCAGCCTGATCCTCGTCCATAACCACCCCACTCGCTCAAATCGATCACGTTGGATCACGCACAAGCACGCTGAATCACTAGGAAATTCGCGAATTTTTAGCCTTGCGTAGTGGGGGCGGTTTTGTCAAATTGGGGGCGGTTTAAGGGGTAGGAAACGGCATTCCGCTCCCAGCAAGCGATCCCCGTTTCTCCTTGACCGATCCCAGTTGCGGGACAGGAGAAACGTGATGCCAAGCCTGACCGATACCGCGATCCGACATGCGTTGAAGCGTGTCGAAGCGAGCCAGAAACAAGAAAACCTCGCCGATGGCGAAGGGCGCGGGACCGGGCGGCTCGTCCTCGTCCTGAAGCCGATGCCCAAACGCGTGACCGCCGACTGGATGGCGCAGCAATGGCGTGACGGCAAGCGCTCCAAGAAGAAGATCGGCGCCTACCCTTCCATGTCCCTCGCCGAGGCGCGCGAAATCTACAAGCGCGACTATGCCGACGTTATCCAGAAGGGCCGAAGCATCAGGATCGCGACGGACACCCGTCCCGGCACCGTCGCCGACCTTTTCGAAGGCTATGTCGCGTCGCTCAAAGCCGCAGGCAAGCCGTCATGGAAGGAGACGGAGAAGGGCCTGAACAAGATCGCCGACACGCTTGGCCGCAATCGTCTCGCCCGCGAGATCGATCCCGAAGAGATCGTCGAAGTCATCCGACCAATCTACGACCGAGGCGCGCGCGCGATGGCCGACCATGTCCGTGGCTATCTCCACGCGGCCTATGGCTGGGGCATGAAGTCCGACAACGACTATCGGAACACTTCGCCGCGCCGCTTTCGAATTCCCTTCAATCCGGCCACGGGCATTCCGACCGAACCTAAGGTCCAGGGCACGCGCTGGCTCGACGAGGACGAGTTCGTCCGGCTCTATCGCTGGCTGGAAAGCCCCGACACGCCCATCCACCCGCCCTACACCCGCGCCGTCCGACTTCTCATGCTGACCGGCCAGCGGGTCCAGGAAATCGCTCGCCTCCATATCGACCAATGGGATGCCAAGGAGCGGATCATTGACTGGTCGAAGACCAAGAACCTTCAGCCGCATGCCGTCCCCGTGCCGTCGCTAGCCGCCGAGTTGCTCCAATCCATCAACGTGAACGAATATGGCTGGTTCTTCCCCTCAGCGACGGACCCGTCGAAGCCGGTCAGCCATGGCACGCTTTACTCGTTCATGTGGCGCCAGCGCGATCGCGGTGTGATCCCCTACGTGACGAACCGCGATCTCCGTCGCACCTTCAAGACGCTCGCCGGCAAGGCCGGTGTCTCCAAGGAAATCCGCGACCGTCTCCAGAACCACGCGCTTCAGGACGTCAGCTCCAAGAACTACGACCGCTGGAACTACATGCCCGAGAAGCGCGCCGGCATGGCGAAGTGGGACAAGTTCGTTCGCGCGATGCTGGCGAAGAAGAAAGGCACCGGCGCCTTGAAGAAGGCAGCGTGAGCGGTCGGCTTTTCGTGTTGGCCGCCGCGACCGCGACGTTCTGCTACGCCGCGCCCGCCCACGCAGATCCGTGCGAAGGCCCTCTCCCGTCGCGGGCCGGCGTCCAGTTTTCGGGACTCGTCCGATACGTGGGGGACGGCGACGGCCTCTGTGTCGGGCGAACGGCGGATCCCAATGAGTGGATTGAAGTCCGCCTCGCCGATTTCAACGCCCCGGAGCTGCACGCTCCCGGCGGTCCCACAGCGAAGGCGGTGCTCGAACGCCTGGTTCTCCAACGTGAGGTCGTATGCACCTCCGAGCGCGGTCGCGGCGGTCATGTCCGCTCCTTTGATCGCGTTATCGCGCGATGCCGCATCGGTGCAGCCAGTCTTGGCGACCTGCTGCGCCAGGCCGGCGTAGCTGAGGGCGGCAACTGATGCGATCCAACTCGCCATTGACTCCACATAGCTTGGAGGCTATATGACTTGGAACGTCAGACTGCATGATGCCTTCGAGGCGAAGTTTCTGGCTTTCGAGCGCGAGGTCCAGACCGAATTGCTGGCGGTCGCGAAGCTGCTAGGCGAATACGGCCCGCAGCTCAGTCGGCCGTATGCTGACACGCTCAAAGGCTCGAAACACGCCAACATGAAGGAGATGCGTTTCTCGGCCGCCGATGGCGAATGGCGTGCTGCCTTCGCCTTTGATCCCGAACGGAAGGCCATCCTTCTCGTCGCGGGCGACAAATCGGGCGGCAGCCAGAAGCGCTTCTATAAGCAGCTTATTGCAAAGGCGGACAGCCGGTTTTCCGCACATCTGGAAAACCTGAAATCCGCAAAGAAGGACTGATCCGATGGGCCGGAGCCTGGACGAAATCATCGCTTCCCTACCCCGCGACCAGCAGGAGCAGATCGAGGCGCGCTACGAAGAGATGAAGCAGGAGGTCGAGGGCCTCCGCGAGCTGCGGCAGATCGCCGGCAAAGCTCAGGCCGACATCGCGACGGCGCTGAACATCAAGCAGCCCTCGGTCTCGAAGATTGAGAAGCAGGCGGACATGTATCTCTCGACGCTTCGCAGTTATGTCGAGGCGATAGGCGGAAAGCTGGAACTAACCGTGAAGCTGCCGGCTCGTCCGGCATTCACGATCCACCATCTCGGTGATGTCGCCGCGCCAGCCGGCAAGCCCACCGTCGCTCGGCGCAAGGTCGTTGGCTTGCGGTAGAAGCTCCGATGACGCGCTTGTTTGATGTCAATGGAGAGAATCTCGACCGCGGCTTCGTGAACCTCAGGGCGGCGGAATCCCGCCACGAGCAGCAGCTTCACGAGCTGATCGAATCGCTGTGGGCGACCTATGAGCCTTATGCTGATCCGGACTTCCGCCAAGGCTTCGCGCGCGACGTCGATGGCCGGTTCTGGGAAATGTATCTTGGCTGCACGCTGCTCGAAGCGGGCCGAGCGCTGCTGCCTGTCGTTGAGCGTCAGCGCGCCGGCGGTCAGCCGGATCTGTGCGTCGTCGAAGAGGGACGGCGCATCTGGATCGAAGCGATCACGCCCGACGAGGGCGACCCCGGTCCCGATCAGATTGTGCGACCTGTCCCAATGAATGAAGGTGGTGGTCTTTCCGCCGCGCCGATCCGACAGGCGCAATTGCGCACGACGAGCGCGTTCTGGACGAAGGCGCAGCAGATCGCACGCTACCTTGCTCAGGGCGTTATCGGCCCTGACGACGTGCGGATCATCGCCATCAGCGCAAGCCGCTTCGGTGTGTATGTCGCCGAAAGGCCCCTGCCGCTCATCATGACCTCGCTGTTCCCGATCGGCGATGCCTTCATCACGATCGATCGAGAGACCGGTAATGTTGTCGAGGAAGGATTCCATTCAGCGCCCTTCATCGACCGCGAACGCGAGCCCATACCGCGGACCGCATTTCTTGACGAACGGTTCGCCGACATCTCCGGCGTTCTCTGGTCGCGCGTCGGGCTCGGCAACCTTTCGCGCCAAGGCAGACCACTCACCTACGTCCACAATCCCCTCGCACAGGTCCCGCTTCCGACGAACTGGGGCGTCTGGGATCGCGAGTTTGTCACCACGCCCCAGGGAGAGGCATGGGAGTCGACCGACATTCTCGCGCCCGAGCCATTGGCAGAAGCGTCGGCCGAGCAATGACGACGCTGATCGACGTCTGGAACCTCGACACCTTCGACGCAGCCTTGATGGGCGAGTTGCGCGATCAGCAGCAGCTCCTCATCGACTATTTCGCGACAGATCGGACAAACTACCTGGAGCGTGAAGCCTCGGACCATAGGGGTCCGAAACCGTCCAACCCTCATGCCAGCGCCTATTATCGCTTCGCCGAGGACTTGATGGCAGTCACGCAGACCCGAACGATCCGGGCCTGGCATCATACGCGGATGACCGACCGCGAGGTCGAGACCGCCACGAGCAACGGGCTTTATCCGGCGACGGTCGAAACCTTGCGCGCGCGCCTGGCCGACCGGGTGGCCGACGGTGACTTCAGCGCCGATGAGGCCCGCGTGATCTTCGAGGCCAGCCCCTTTCACAACGACCAACTCGGTTCGCGGGGCGGCAAGTTCTGGATGACATCTCACCCGCACCGCATCGACGATAGCGGCGTGACCTCTCTACTCGCCCATTGGGGCGGTGAATCCGCCTACTTCAATCACGACGAGGGCGAGATCCTCGACAGGCTCTCGAATCTCGGCAGCCCGCGCGTCCTCGAAATCGCTGTCCCCCTCAGCGTCACGCCCGACGCCTATTCAGCGGCCACGGCGGTGATCGCGCTCTATGCGCGCTCGCTCAACTGTCACGCCGATTGGGGCGGGTTCGACCTATACGCTTCTTCGCACCTCGGCCCCGAAGCACTGTTACGCGTACATAGCGGCGGCGAGCCAGACTTCGCGACCCTTGGGCGGGGCTATCCCGCTGCCTTTCATGACCGGTTCGGTGACGATGCTTAGTTCGATGACCCTGTAACTACCTGGATCATGGGAGCGCCCTTTTCGAGCAGGTCATCGAGGAAATCCTCTCGTGAGGCGATCGGCCCGGCCTGAGTCGCCAGGATGAGCGCTTCGACGACCTGTCGCGCCAGTGAGCGCGCCAGGACACGTTCGCCGGTCGAGATCGCCGCCATAGTGCGGCCGTGCAGGAATGCGCTCCTGACATTGAAAAGCGTCTCGTACTGGTCGGCATAGCTGCGATCTCCCAGCAGCCCGGCCACCCGTCCACGCATTCTTCTCGTAGGGCTCATTTTTTTGTGTCGGTCTGGGGCGACGCGAAAGCTCTTCTGATAGTCGGCCTGCAGGCCCAGAGCCGCTTCGATCGTGGTGATATGCGCTAGAAACTCATCGACACCTTCGGCCAGAAATGCGCGCACGAGGAAATGGGCAATCGGCGTTTCGAACAGGACGGTCCGCTTCGCCTGCTCTACGATCGCCCATCGATGTTGATCCCAGACGGCCACCTCCGTCTTGGCCTCATCGGACAGTCGCAATTCCAGGGGCCGCTCCACCTCGACCGTCCCGCCATGGCCGTCGACATAGATGCGGTCTTCCCAGTTGAGCGTATCGGCCGATGGCGGTGAGTTGGGGCGCACGAAGATGTCGCTGTCCACGGTGTAAACCCACGGGACGCGGAAGCCGCGCCAGTCGACCTCCGGCATTGTCGACCAGCTTTCCCAGGGCGCCAGCAGGAAGAAGAACAGCGCGTCCTCGAGCGCACCTGGAAACCGCCCTTTGTGCGGTTCGATCCGCCCAAGATCCTGCCGCATGTCCATGAACAGCACGGGGACGGCACGCGCCTCAGGCTCCTTGTCGAGCGCCACCTCTTCCTCGACTACCAGCCAATGGAATTCCGAAAACCGATCGGCATCGAAATCCACGCCCTGGAACATGCGCTTCAGCCGCGTCGTGTCGACGAGCGCGCGAAGCTCGTCCGCCTTGAACCGGGCAACCCGCGCCGGCCCGAACGCGAGGGGCGGAATCTCCTCTGCCAAATCGAGCGGCGCGAGATAGAGACGGCGCGCGTGGGTCGCGCAAAATGCGGCATCGAGCCCTATCGCCGCCGCCTCGACAGGAGACGCAAGATGCGCCGCGTCCGCGCGAAGCTCGCATGGCAGACCGAGCGAGCGCAGCGCCGTCGAGAGTGCGAAGGTCGGTCCCTCCTTCCCGGCATTGGGATAGCCGTCACGGCAAGCTTCACGCAGCAGCACGAACGCCGGCGCGGCGAGGAGATTTTCAGGCCCCGGCGCTGCCAGCCGCCACAGCTCTGCCATCGCATGCGACATTGCCTCGCTCGGGCCTGGCCGGGCGTCGCTCATCAGGTGATCCGCAGTCGGCGCAAGAGCTTCGCCAGCATCGCTTCATACTCCTCGGGCTTCGAGAAATCGGCGTACATCTTGCCTTTGAGAAACTCCGGCAGCTCGCATCGCTCGTAGAGCAGCGGCAGCACGACAACCTCGCCGCTCGCGATCTCCCAATTCATGGCCACGTCGAGTTCCTTCTTCACCCAGGGGGCGTCGATCGACTTGGTCGAGAGCACGACGGCGATGTAGCGGCTGAGCTTCATGCCCTCGTCGATCTTGGCGATGAGCGAATCACCGATGTCGATTTCGGCTTCGTCCAGCCAGACCCGCGGCACGCCATGCGCGAGCAAGTCGGTTCGCAGGCGACGCACGAACGGCTTGTCGACGCCGGTATGGCTCAGGAAAATCCCGTGATATTTCTCGTGGGCCGGGTCGGCCTTTTCCAGCGCCAGGCTGTCCCGGACCAGTTGGTTCTCGGCGTCCGGCGACGTCGGCGGCGTCAACAGCCATCCGGCTGTCGTTCCAAGCGACAGGCGCCCGCCGAGGCTATAGCCCTCCGGCGTCGACGCGATCGAAGTTATCCCCTCGGCCGGGTCCGACAGGCACAAGGTCCAGCCCGTCTTCGACAGGACATCGAAATAGCGCACGAACGGGCTGTCGTGATCGATCGCGCCCATCCGCCGCCCCTTCTTCACGAGCAGGTCCGAACGCTTCACAAGCCCGGCGACCTTCGGTGCGGCGTAGCCCAGATGGGTTTCGCGATAGCCGAAGAAGTTCATCCGCTTTGGCTCCGACAGGCACCAGACCACGGTGGCACCGGCCGCGATCGCCGCCTCCATCTCCTTTTCCCGATCGTCAGCCAGGAAGGCGGAATCGATGTCGTAGCTGTCATTCTGGCGCTTGAGCTTCCCCAGCTCATTGGGCTCGTTCGAGAACTCCCCCTCTGCGCCGAACAGGAAATGAGAATAGCTCTGCGGATTGATGATGATCGTGTCGTACTCGTAGAGCGGAAACGCCGCGCGCGCCCTATCAACCCCAGCCTGGCAGAGCCCGAGATTTTCAATCTCGACAGCTTCGATCTTCTCGCCGGTATATGTGATCCCGACCGTCAGCACGCGCTTCATCAACTCTCACCCTTCGTTTGTCTTCTGGAGTCTCGCCCGACGATGCACCCAGCCCCACAGTCTCACCCCGCGACCGGGACCGGTCTCACGTCCCTGACCTCGCCGCGGCTTCCGACCAGGGCGATCTCGATACCGGCCAGCGCGCAACGCGGCGCTAGTCGTTCCGCCAGACGCAAGGTGCCTTCCGTGAAAGGCACGACAGCTATCTGACGCCCTGGCGATGGGGTCGCCATCAGCATGCCGACCGTCTCGCACAGACCTTTGTAGAGCCGGGACACCTGACCCGAATGCCTCGTGTTGATGATCCCGCCCTTGCATTCGGCGGAGATGATTTGGTTGCCGACCTCTGCGACCACGTCACCCAGCCCCGACTTTGGATTGACGGTGATCTCCTGGCCCGCAGCGTTCCGGTAGGTGCCGCCATAGCTGGTGGTGCCGATGCTGGAGATCTTGATGAAGTCGCGTCGAACCAGCCAGGCCGCGAAGTCGAATTGCTTGCCGTGCTCTCCATCGGGGTGAACACGGACGTGTTGGGTATCCTGCGTCCGCAACAGGTGCATGGCATAGGCGACCATGACCGCGCCTTCGTAGAGATGGTGTTCGTGTTCGCCGTCGGATTTTCCGACCCGGTTTGGCGGCGGCGACAGCGCCGTAACAAGATCCTCGAAATCCATGACAATCCTCCCCGGCCGTTAGAGTAGCTGATGGGCCGAGAGTAATCGTCCTTCATCGCCAAATGGCTCAAGCTATTCGTAGCAGATTGAGCCGCCGTTCGTCCGCACTCTTTCTTCAGGCGGAATGTCAAAAGTCTTAGGACCGTCAGGAGGGGAAAGCCTTCCCCCGCGTCCGAGCCTTGCGTCTCGGCCGACCCCTTCTGCGGGAGGCCCCGCAACGCCCCTTTTAGAGGAAGAGGACGGACCGGCTTTGCCGTGACGGGTTGAGGGCTGGAGAAGAGGTCTCCGGCGCCCGTCATGGAGATTGGTCCCATGACCCAGGTTTCAGTTCTCGACGCCCGCCGCGACACCAGCGGCGGCTACAAAGTGGATGTCAGCCGCGGCGAGCGAATCGGCCGCGTCTCGTCGGAATGGTTTTCCCGGCCCGCAGACGAGCGCTACCTGTCGCTGTCCGAGCTGGCGCGGGCCGTCCGTGACCGCGCAGATCGCAGCCGGACCCGCGTGGTGGAAAGCGCCCTGATCCATGTCGAAGCGAACCGCAGCGACCCGGAACGGCTAGCGTTGATCCTGCCGGGCACGGATACGCCCATCGCCCCGACCCATTGGAGCTTCGGCCAACTGGCCAGCCTGGTCGGCGCACCAGCCGCCTATTTGCGACAACTCCCGGCCGCGCTCGCCGCCATCAACCTGCAATACGGCCTGACTTCCAATCGGGCGGAGCAGATCAAGACACTCGAAACCGACGGTGGCCGGGTCGAGCTGCGCGCCGTCACCGGCCCGGAATACGGCCGGATCTTCGACCACGAGCTGGTCGAAGCCGTGCAACGTATCGCCGGCAACGGCACAGGCGACACACGCTGGAAAGTCCCGGGCGTGCTCGATTGGTCGACCGGGATCTACAATCCGCGCGTCGACATCACCAAGGACACGACCACCCTCTATGCCTCCGACCGCGACGCTTTTCTCTTCCTCGTCGATGACCTGAATCCGATCGAAGCTGGGCGCCTTCCTGACGGCTCGCCCGACTTATATTTCCGTGGATTTTACTGCTGGAATTCCGAAGTCGGCGCCAAGACGCTCGGCATGGCGAGCTTCTATCTCCGCGCAGTCTGCCAGAATCGCAATTTGTGGGGCGTGGAAGATTTCGAGGAAATCACCATCCGCCACTCCAAATATGCGGCCAATCGCTTCGCGCACGAGGCAGCCCCAACGCTGTTGAACTTCGCGAATTCTTCACCCCTGCCGTTCGTCAACGGCATCAAGGCCGCCCGCGAGCGGATCGTCGCCAGGACGGACGAAGACCGCACAGACTTCCTTCGTCGGCGCGGTTTCTCCAAGGCCGAGACCGGCAAGATCATCGACAGGGTGCTGGCGGAGGAAGGCCGCCCGCCGGAGAGCATCTTCGACTTCGTGCAGGGCATCACCGCCGTCGCGCGCGACAAGCCGCATCAGGACGCCCGCCTCGACATGGAGGGCAAGGCCAAGAAGCTGCTCGATCGAGCCGCCTGATTTCCGCGAAGCCGGGGATGCGATTTTCCGTGTCTCCGGCTTTGCGCTTCCGTGCCTATCAGGTTCGCTGGTTCGTGGCGCTGCCCCCTTTAGAGGAAGAGGGCGGCGCTTCGCTTCGTGACGGGTTGGAGGTTGAGAGAGAGTCTCTCGGCCGCCCGTCGCGGAGTAAATCCCGATGGCTACTGCTGTTCAGAAGATCATCCTGTCGTCCTCGCGCGACATCCCTTTCAACAAGCTGGTGCTCAGCCAGTCCAATGTCCGGCGCGTGAAGGCCGGCGTCTCGATCGAGGACCTGGCAGCTTCGATCGCCCGCCGCGGCCTGATCCAGAGCCTCAGCGTCTTTCCCGTCGTTGACGCCGAAGGCGTCGAGACCGGCATGTTCGAGGTGCCGGCCGGCGGCCGCCGCTTCCGCGCGCTCGAACTGCTGGTGAAGCAAAAGCGTCTCGCCAAGGTCGCTCCCGTGCCCTGCGTGGTCCGCGATCGCGATGGCATCATCCTTCCAGAGGAGGTGTCGCTGGCCGAGAATATCGAGCGCGCGCCGCTGCATCCGCTCGACCAGTTCCGCGCCTTCCACGACATGCTGACCAAGGGCATGTCCGAGGAGGAGATCGCCGCGGCGTTCTTCGTGCCCGTCAACGTGGTCAAGCAGCGGCTGCGCCTCGCAACCGTGTCGCCCGCGCTGCACGACGTCTATGCCGACGACGGCATGACGCTGGAGCAGCTCATGGCCTTCACCGTCTCCGAAGACCACGAGCGTCAGACCCAGGTCTGGGACGCGATCAAGGACGCCTGGTCGAAGGAGCCCTATCAGATCCGGCGCATGCTGACCGAGACCACGGTGCGCGCCTCCGACAAGCGCGCCGTCTTCCTCGGCATCGACGCCTATGAGGCGGCTGGCGGCATCGTCATGCGCGACCTGTTCCAGGCCGATGATGGCGGATGGCTGCAGGACGTCGGGCTTCTCGATCGCCTCGTCGCCGAGAAGCTGAAGGCCGAGGCCGAGGTGATCGCCACTGAAGGCTGGAAGTGGATCGAGGTCGCGGTCAGCTTCCCCTACGACGCGGTACGCGGCCTGCACGAGGTCCCCAGCGCACCGATCGATCTGTCGGCCGAGGAACAGGCGACCATCGAGGCGCTCACCGCCGAGCAGGCCAGGCTCGAAGCGGAATATCAGGACGCCGACGAGCTGCCCGATGAGGTCGACGAGCGTATGGGCGAGATCGAGACGGCTCTGGCCGCGTTCGACGATCGCCCCGAGCACTTCGACCCGGCCGACATCGCCATCGCCGGTGTCTTCGTCAGCATCGACGCCGACGGATCGCTTTCGGTCGATCGCGGCTTCGTCCGGCCCGAAGACGTGCCGCCGGTCCGTGCCGATGGCGAGGAGGGATCGGAGACAGACACCGAATCCGTCGACGCCGATCGCCCGTCGGTGCAACGCGCCGTCATCACCATTGGCGGCCAGCCAGTCGAACCCGAGGAGGACGATGAGGACGACAGCATCAGGCCGTTGCCCGAGCGCCTCGTCATCGAGCTGACCGCCTACCGCACCCTCGCGCTGCGCAACGCGGTTGCGGACAATCCGCACATCGCCATGACGGCGCTTCTCCACAAGCTGGTCTCGGACAACTTCATGACCCGCATGTACACGGGCGCCATGGAGGCGAGGGTGAAACACATCTTCTTCCCCGTTCAGGACGAGGCGCTGAAGGACAGCCCCTCCGCGCAGGCCGTGCAGGAGCGTCACGACGCCTGGGCCAGCGACATCCCGAAGGACGACGACGCCCTGTGGGATTGGCTCGCCGGGCTCGACGATGCCAGCCGCATGGCTCTGCTGGCACACTGCGTCAGCTATGGGGTCAACGCGCTCTATGAGCGGCCGAACCCGCACAGCGCGGGCGGCGTGTCGCAGCACACGCTCGACATGAGGCTCGCGCAGGCCGACCGCCTGACGCGGGCAACCGGGCTCGACATCGTCGAAGCCGGTTGGCGCCCGACCTTCGGCAACTACCTCAACCGTGTCACCAAGCCGCGCATCCTCCAAGCCGTCCGCGAAGGCGCCGGCGAACGGGCCGCCGAGCTTATCGGCCACCTGAAGAAGGGCGACATGGCCAAGGAGGCCGAGCGTCTCCTGGCCGACAGCGGTTGGCTGCCCGAGCCGCTTCGGCTTGCCGGCGTTGACGGCGAACCCGCATCGGACGCGGACGGCGTCGAAGAAGCCGACGGGGCGGAGCTGCCTGACTTTCTCAGCACCGACGAGGACTCGGAATCGCCGGCCGATGGCGAGGACGACGACCGTCACCTCGTCGCCGCCGAATGAGTGGCTCGCGGGGCGGCCTCGGCCGCTCCGCACCTCTCCCCCAAATCGAAGGAGCGTTCACATGGTGCAATTCAGCACTGCGCCGACCCGGCGCGTCGTCTTCCAGTATCTCGTGCCGGTCCACGTCGAGGTCGAGGATGGCCTCGTTTCCCGAGTGACCGTCATCGATGAGACGCCTGTCCGCGACCCCACCGTGGTCGACGGCGATCCCGAATACCTCACCCAGGCCGTGGCGGCCGCTGACGACGGCCAGGACTGGCCGTCCTGGCAGTTCGGCTACTAGCCCCCTCCCAACCACGATCCCGATCACACGAGCCCGGCCCCGCGCCGGGCTCTTTTCGTTTCAGGAGCCCGATATGCCCGCCTATCTCACCCGCTTTTCCTGCCTGCTCGACGTCGGCTCGGTCGCCAATGTCGCGCGGGCTTTCGACATCTACACCGCGCTGATGGCCGAGAACGGTCGCGAGGAGCCGCCCGCCGAGCCGTTCTTGCTCTCGCTGATGCCCGAGCACGGCGCGACGCGCCTCTGGCTTCGCGACCCGGGCACCGCCGATCCGCAGTTGCTGATCACCTTCGTCATACGCTGCGCCGAGGCGTTCGCGCTCACGGGCACTTGGGGGTTTCAGTGGGCCGGCATTGCCTCGGACCCTGTCATCGACGGCTTCTCCGGCGGTGCCCATCTGCTCGACCTCGGCACAGGCCGCACGATCGAATGGATCAGCACCAGCCGGTGGCTGGCTGAGGGAGGTGCGCGATGATTCCCGATCACGCGCGCGCCAACTTCCAGACCCTGCTTCGCGCCGCGGAAAGCGGCGACCTGGCGCTGATGGAATGCACGGACGCCGCGACCGGCGAGCCGCGCTATGTCATCTGTGCGGTCGGCCGCCACGATGGCGACTATATGTTCACGCCGTTCGGCCACCTGGCGGACGGCAATCCCTATGACGCTTACCTTCCGCCCGACACGGGCGGCGAAGCGGCTGCCTGAATTCTACCAGACGGCCACTTCCCACTGACCGTTGACGCGGGCAAAACCGACCGGCCGGTTCTGGGGTGTCGCGTTCGCCCTGGTCGTGTCCATCGTGAGCTGCGTCATACAGGTCACGCCAGGCCCGACACCGCCCGGCGAACAATCGCCAAGCTTGAGCGTCGCATTGGCGAGCGACGTTCCCGTGAAGAGACGGTGGCGGCGGACCGCTGCGATGGCCTCTTCTTCTGTCGGCTGCGCCACGCCCGCGACCGCAGCGGCCGACGCGCCGCTGGGCGCGATCACCGGGCGGAGCACGAAGCCCGCCCCAAAGCCCACTACGAGGCATCCTCCGGCCACCATGCCGATCACACTTCCCTTCATCACCGTCTCCCTCCGGGGCCTCGCTAGGTCGGGCGGACATGCGTCCCCGATCGCCGAGGCCGCGTTTCCCCATGTGCTGGATGAAGGAGTGTAGCGCCGCGCATCGCACGTCGGAAGCCCGCGCGATCAGTCGGTCATGCCGCGCGCCAGAGTGAGAGGACGGCCGGGACGGGTTCGAGCCGGTCCGGTCGAGAGAGAGCGCCGCCGGTTCGTCCCGATCCGCTCTCCGGAGAAATCCTCATGACCGATACGAACACCAGCAATGACGATTCCGCTGCGCGCGCCGTGGCCCTCGTACCGGAGGCGCGTCGGATGGATTTTCTTCCGCTGCTCTTCGGCCGTCAGCATGTCCTTGTTGCGGAGATGACCGTCTATCACCTGATGGAGCGCCTCAGTCCGCTCGATTATCGTGGCGGTCTCTGGGATTTCTACGAGCGCGACGGCAGGCCGCTATACCTCGCGCCGACCTCGAAGCCCCGCTTTCAGATCGTCTGCGACACCAACGGCTATGAGGGCGAGGTATCGGCCGACGCCGCCGGCATCATCGCGACGCTGTTCGCCTTCTCCCATCTCTCCTTCAAGTATCCGGTCGACGCGATGTCGGAAGGATATGGCCGGCTCTATGACTACGCCGCAGACCATCCGGAATCCGCCGAGATCTTCCGGGCGATCGACTGAAATCGGCTGTCTTCCCTGGCGCCCGGCCTCACGGTCGGGCGCTTTTTTATGTCGGCGGATGAGAGGAAGAGGACGGCCGGGACGGGTCGAGTCCGGGCGGTCGAGAGAGCGCCGCCGGGCTTGTCCCTTCCGCTCTCCCGAGGCTCCTCCCATGAACATCCTGTCTCCCGTGGCCCTTCCGGCCGCGCCCGTCACCCGAGCATCCCCGATCCTCGCCGTGGCGCTACAGCTTCTCGATCATCTCGAACGCGGCCAGCGCATCGACGCCGCGATCCTCCGTGCAGCGATGGAAGCAGCCTTCGGCGCATCCGACACCAGCGGCGCCTGGGACTGGAAGGCGGCCTATGAGGCATGCGAGGTCGCGACAGTCCTCTTCCTGCGCAAATACGGAAAGGCGCTTTTCCGTAAGGCCGCATCTCCGGCTGCACGTCTCTCCGCTCTTGCAAAGATCGCCGCGCTCCTGCCGACGCATACGCGGCGCTCGGAAGAATCGCAGGCGCTGCAGCAGTTCTCGACGCCGGCGCCGCTCGGTCTCGCCGCCGTGGCGGCCGCCTCCATTGCTGCTGGCGACATCGTGCTGGAGCCGTCGGCTGGCACGGGCCTGCTCGCCATCCTGGCGGAGATATCAGGCGGAACGCTCCTCCTCAACGAACTGGCCGAGACCCGCGCCGATCTGCTCGCCGCGCTGTTTCCGGCCGTTGCCGTCACGCGCTTCGACGCCGCCCAGATCGACGATCATCTCGCGCCGGGCGCCACCCCGTCAGTCGTGCTGATGAACCCGCCGTTCTCCGCGATGGCAAACGTCTCCGGCCGCGTGGCCGACGCCGCCTATCGTCATGTCGCTTCAGCACTGGCCCGACTCACCGATGGCGGGCGGCTGGTGGCGATCACTGGCGCCAACTTCAGCCCCGACCATCCGGCTTGGGCTGCGGCTTTCGTCCGGCTTCAGGAGCGTGGCCGCATCGTCTTCACCGCAGCCGTTGACGGCTCGGTCTATGCCAAGCACGGCACGACCATCGACACGCGGCTGACGGTCATCGACAAGCTGCCGGCCGACGATCGTTCGGCGTTTCCCCCTTCGCCCGGCATCGCGCCAGACGTCGATACACTGCTCGGCTGGATCGCGACGCAGGTTCCGCCGCGTCCGACCGCAACCCTCCCGCCAGTGGCAATCTCGGCATCCGCCGCGACGCCCAGGACAGTTCGCGGATACCTCGCGCGTACCGCTGCTGCACGTCCCGCCACGCTCGCGTCGATCGAGCCCGAAGGCGTCGAACTCGCCTATGAAACCGTGGACTGGACGCCCGCCGAAGACGGCCGCATCACCGACGCGATCTATGAAGAATACGGATTGCAGGCGATCCGTATTCCCGGCTCTCAGGCCCATCCGACCAAGCTTGTGCAATCCGTGGCAATGGCCTCGGTCGCGCCGCCCAGGCCGAGCTACCGGCCCCGACTGCCCGCCAACATCGTCTCGGATGGCCTTCTCTCCGACGCCCAGCTCGAAACCGTCATCTACGCCGGCGAAGCGCACTCCGACTTCCTCGCGGGATCATGGACGCGCGACGACACCTTCGATGTCGTCTCGGCCGCCCCCGACGATGCGCCGAACGCTGTGCGCTTCCGCCGAGGCTTCATGCTTGGTGATGGGACTGGCGCCGGCAAGGGGCGTCAGTCGGCCGGCATCATCCTCGACAACTGGATGCAGGGTCGCCGCAAGGCGGTGTGGATCTCCAAATCCGACAAGCTGCTGGAGGACGCCCAGCGCGACTGGTCGGCCCTCGGCATGGAGCGGCTGCTGGTCACGCCGCTGTCGCGTTTCCCGCAGGGCAAGGACATCACGCTCTCGGAAGCCGTCCTATTTACCACCTATGCCACGCTACGATCCGACGACCGCGGCGAGAAGCTTTCCCGCGTCAAGCAGATCGTCGAATGGTTGGGCTCCGACTTCGACGGAGTGATCATTTTCGACGAGAGCCACGCCATGCAGAACGCCGCGGGCGGCAAGGGCGAACGCGGTGACGTCGCCGCCTCGCAGCAGGGCCGCGCGGGCCTTCGACTCCAGCACGCCCTGCCGAATGCGCGCATCGTCTATGTCTCGGCGACCGGCGCGACCACCGTCCACAATCTCGCCTACGCCCAGCGCCTCGGCCTCTGGGGCGGCGAAGACTTCCCGTTTTCGACTCGCGCCGAATTCGTCGAGGCGATCGAGGATGGCGGCGTCGCGGCGATGGAAGTGCTGGCCCGCGATCTGCGCGCGCTCGGTCTCTACACCGCCCGGTCGCTCTCCTATGACGGCGTCGAATACGAACTGGTCGAGCACCAGCTCACCGCCGAGCAGACCGGCATCTACGACGCCTATGCCGGCGCCTTCGCCGTCATTCATAACAATCTCGACGCCGCCATGCAGGCCGCCAACATCACCGGCGACGGCGGTACGTTGAACCGCCAGGCCAAGTCCGCCGCCCGCTCAGCCTTCGAATCCGCCAAGCAGCGCTTCTTCGGCCATCTGCTGACCTCGATGAAGACGCCGACCCTGATCCGCTCGATCGAGCAGGACCTGGTCGACGGCCATGCCGCCGTGATCCAGATCGTGTCGACCGGCGAAGCCCTGATGGAGCGCCGTCTCGCGGAGATCCCCACCGAGGAATGGAATGACGTCCGGGTGGACATCACCCCGCGCGAATTCCTGTAATGTTGAGCTCAACATTACACATATTCTTTG
>NZ_JNAC01000010.1:0-7829 GCF_000722555.1 Sphingobium sp. DC-2
GCACTCGATTCACCTGAGGAATCCCCCAGGCGCAATTTCGCAACAAAGCCAACCGAAAGCATGGATCTTGTTCCTTCAAGCAAGGTGCCCCCTTGCTTTGCGGCTCTCAAAGATCGGGTTCGTAGAAGTCCTGTTCGCCACTCTCGACGCCGCCTTCTAGCAAGTCCCGTTCGGCCCTTTCGCGGGGTTGTTCGCGCTCCTGCGGTCGCTCAACCGGCGGTGACTTGAGGCTACTCGAACCGGGCTTGTCACCTGATGTGGTCGCGTGCTCTTCAGGTGCTGGCTGCGCCCCGTCGGCCGCTTCACTTCTGCCGGAAAGAAGCGGTCCTGGAGGCAAGGTCGCGACTGTCCGAACCGTCCCGACAGCTTCAGCATCAGCACCGGCCTTGCCTTGGTCGGGCGCTCCCCGCACCTCACGGACAGGCATGGTTCGGGACTGTTCCTCACCCTGCTGGCTTGCCTCGTCGGGCGTGGGCCTCACGCCCTGCAGGTCGAGCTTCAGTTGTCGAGGGGCGATCGGCTTGCCGGCACCATCGTCATTGGCGGCCGGGGCACCTTCGGCGGCTTCGGAACGCGATGCGGCGGATGAAGCGCCCGCCGAGGCTCCCTCATCCGGGGCAGCCCGCTGGGGGCCAGGTTCGGAGGCGCGCGCAATGAACCCCTCTGCCAGCCGGGGCAAGCGGCGCGGCACGAGCGTGACCGGAGCGGCCGGGAAGCCGTCCGGGAACTTGAGATAGCCGGAGAGCCGCGGCAGGTTCATGAACTGGTCGGGAAGGAGTAGTGGTTCGATCTGACGCCGAGGGGTCAGGCTGACGGCGTCGCGAGCATTATTGTAACCGTAGCTGTACCCTTCCTCCATGTCGCGCACTTGGCGATGACCGATGAAATCGGAGCACCAGGTGGCTGTCTCCCGGTCTGCGGTTGCAAGAATGAGTTTGCTTCGAGCCAGCGAGGACAGGGTCATCGCCATGTTCTCGCCGTAGACCTCCTTGAGCTTGGCAAAGGCATGGACGCCGGTGACGATCGCGCCGCCGAAATTGCGGGCGGTCTGGAGCCCTTTCTCCAGTGCCGGCAGCCGGTGCAAGGCTCCCAGTTCGTCTACCAGGAACCAGATCCTGAGATCCGGGGTGCGCTCCATGGTCATCAGCGTGTTCATCGCGGTGTCGAGCCACAAGGTGAGCAGCTGCGAACAGATCGACATGTCGACATAGCGCGCCGAGAGGAACAGGATCGATCCCGGAGCGGAGATGCCTCGAGTCCAGTCCCGCACCGAGAAGCGCGGGCTATTGTTGGGCAGCAACTTGAGCGCCTTGGCATTGGCGTTGAACACGGCCCGGATCGACTCCGCCATGCGCGCCGCTTCGGGAGCGGTGAGCGGGTCGGCCATGGTGCCGCGCATGAGCTTGTGGACCTGCGCGAGGTCGGCGGTCATGAGCCGGGTGGCAAGTGCGTGGTTGGTGGCCTGCCCGGTGCGCTGGAGATGGAGGCACATCTCGACGAAGAGCATGCGGGCGGCGAGCACCCAGAACTGCTCCGAGCCGCCACCGTCGTGCGGAACGAGTGCTTCGGCGGCGGCGTGGAACTCGCCCTCGCTGGTGCAGTCATGGAACACGCTCCAGGTGGGACAGCGGGCATCGAGTGGGTTCAGGATGATGTCGCGCTGGGGGTCAAAAAAGGCCTCGATGAAAGCTCCGGTGAGATCGAAAACCACTGCGCGTTGCCCACGCGCCCGGGCCTCGGCGAGGAGCTGGCTCAGGGCCACGGTCTTGCCGGTGCCGGTTGTGCCGATCAGCATCGTATGGCTCTGCTCAAGGCGCCATGGCCAGGACACGCCGGCGAGATGAGCCGGGCTGTAAAAGCCTGCCTCTTCGGTCGCTGCAGCACCGGCCAGCCGCCATTTCCAGCCGAGCGCGGCGTGCAGTTCGCGAGCACGTTCCGTGCTGTTGTGCCGGTCGATTTCGGCCTCGAGCTCGTCAAGTGTGACGAGCATCGCGCCGCGCTCGTGCTTGCGCTCCTTCGACTTGCCACCGAACCGTTCGGCGAACCACCAAAAGGCGATGAAGGCCGGGAGGAGGACGAGCGCTGAAAGGCCCATGCCGCGCCGGATGGCCGCAATGAGCGCAGTCACGGCCTCGCGCATGGGAGGAAAGTCGCGAACGACATCGAATGGCAGACGGACGGTGCCACCACCGGCCAGCTTGAGCTCCACCAGTTTGCCGGGATCGAACTCCATGAAGGCGTAGCCCGAAGCATAGAGATGCATCCACGCCAGGTAGATCTGGTGATCGGTAAGCGCCGAGGTCACCTCCCAATAGGAGAGCCATGCGGTGACCATGCAAGTCACCAACAGCGGGCCTTTGAGGCCAGCCGCAAACATGAAGCCGAAGTGGCCGAGGAGCTGGCTGCCGCGCGTGAAATTGAGGAGATTACGCTTCATCGCTGCCTCCCTCGGGTGCGGAGGCGCTGAGTCCGAGCCGGGCGAGCCGGCGATTGTAGGCCTCGTGCGTACGCTGCCTCAACGAGCCATCGTTATGGCTGGCCAGGAGTGCTTCGAGGGCTACCGTGATGAACAGGTTTTGCCGTACCGGGTCGAGGGCCGCAGGCCGCTTTCGCGCTTCATTTTCACGCTGCCAGGCATCGATCAGCTGATCGCGAATGACGATGCTGACGGAGACCTGCTGGTCCCGGGCTTTGCCCTTGATCCAATCAGCAAGTGGGCGGGGTACGTAGGTCTGAAGACTAAGATGCCGATCCATGTTCTGGGGTCCAATTGACCCTTGCGAACCCGGTTCGATCTTGCGGAAGACAGCGATGAGAATAAATCAAGAACATTGGCGCGTCAATCTTGATAAACCGACTACACTTCAAAGAGTTAGGCGGCCCCAATTTGCCCACAAATCGCGAATCCAAGGCATGCTTCACCATCAAATTGCTTTAACACCAGCCCGAAAATTCAGCGTATCACCCTGATATACCTATACTAAATCCGGCAGTGTCACTGCGTACGGTGTGCTCAGTCTACCAGGCCGCGAGGGAGTGATCCGGTCACGTCGCCGATCATATTGGAGGGAATGAAGGGTCTCGATAGCGCGGAACCAAAGCGCGCGCGGGCGCCGATGCCCGCGCTCCGCTCGCCAACCTTGGCGGTGATAGGAACTCTCCACCTGCGAGCAAAATAAAAGGGCAGGAACCGTTGCCGGTTCCCGCCCCGGTCGGGGTCAGAACTCATCCAGCATCGACCCGTGGATCGTATGGACGACACGCGCAGCCAAGTGTGTCGGTAGAGCGCAATAGTCGCCTTCATCGAGCGCGACATATCCGAGCTCTTCGTCTGCCACGATGTGCTGATCGAAGTAGCTGTGCAAAGCCCGGCGCTCGGCCAGTTCCAGGGCCTCGAAGTAGCTGCGGGATGAAGCGGTGCAAGGTACGAAATAAGCCATGATGATCCTCCTGAGGTTGTCGTGAACGACAGGAGGAAGTGCGATGTTCGTGCGCATGCCGGGTCAGGGACCGCGCTCCAGCGCGGCCGCGTCAGCGGCGGTGGGGGAAACGATTTTGTCGGGGGAGGGATTCATCCCTTCTCCGGCAAAATGGTGGGGCCCTGCCGTCCTTGAGGCGGCATGTGGACGGACATCATGCTGGGCATTCCGTGAGCCAGCCCCTCCACCCTCACGGTTCGCACCGGACGGCTGCGGGCGGGCGCCCTTTTTCTTGTTTTCCTACACCCCGCACGCGGTGGCAGAAGAGCTATCGAGGGACCACAAACCAAGGGGGCGGAAAGGACTGACATGCCCCGCAAGAACGATCCGGTCGATGCCTTGAAGAAGCTCAGGGAACAGCGCGACGAACTGGCAGCCAGGGAAGCGAAGCTCCGCGACGAAGCCGCTCTCGTCCTCGGCCAAATCCTGATCGAGTGCGGTGCCGAGACGATCGAACCGGCCCAGCTGCGCCAGGTTGTCCGCGCCGCGATGGCGCTTGGGATGGAGGAAACCCTGAAGCGCCTTGCCCCTGCATAGCACACCACCAGCGGCGGCAAGGGGTTCGATGCCCCGCGCCGCCGCTTTGCACCAGAGCAAAAGAAAAGGCCCCGATGGCGTGTGCCACCGGGGCCTTGTCGTGAGGGAGAGAACGTTCAGTCCTCGTCGATGTCCGGCGCTCCCTCGTTGCTTCCCGAACGCCCCTTGGTGAGGAAGTCGACCTTGTCGGCGATGATCTCGCAACCGTAGCGCTTGGCGCCGCTCTGATCCTCCCATTGGGTGTAGTGGATGCGGCCTTCCACCGTCACGAGCTGGCCCTTGGTACAGTACTTGGCGACGTTCTGGCCGAGGCCATTGAAGCAGGTGATGCGATGGAATTCGCTGTCCTTGGCGGTGTAGCCGTTCTCGTCCTTGTAGGTCTTGCCATCCTTGCGGGCGGGACGGTCGGTGACGACCGAGATCGAGGTTATGCTGGTTCCACCCTGGGTGGTGCGGGTTTCGGGGTCGCGAGCGATGCGGCCAACGAGGATAACGAGATTGGTCATGGGCTTTCTCCTGATCGAGCATTCCGGGTCCATCCCGGCTGCAAACCCGAGCAGAAGCGCCCCGCGGCGAAGCGCACCGGAGGGGAACCCGGAACTGGACCGGGTGGTGCGGGCAGTCGGGCACAGCCCGGCAACTCGGCCGGACCTGATCCGGGTTGCGCGTCTCGACGGGGGGTGATTCAGGGACAGGTTTGTATCGAAGCCGGGTGGAGCTGGATGCCTTGAGCAGGTTTGCCCTGCCTCGTTCCCACAGGTCTTGGCCAGATGAACGGCTCCCAAGAGCCCCCCACCGGCGAACGCCTTCTTAGATCGCGGTTCGGACCGTTGCCTCAGCAGGTGGCGAAGGGCTCGACGCAACCGGCTCGCCAAGGGAAGACATGTCGATCGTCACCCCTTCAGTGCCGTCCAGAGGATTCCCGCGCAGCATCCAGGCCTGCGGCGTGATGAGGCGCGCCCAGTCAGCAAAGGAGGGGATCGAGCCCAAGTCTTCGCGCACGTGCTGCTCGCCGACCAGACGCACCGGAACGACCCGGCCATCGGCATTGACGAGGGTCTCGCCGAAGATCGCCTCCAGCATGAATATCCCCTCGGCATGGTGCCGCAGCGCGCGGTGCCGAGGGTATGCCAAGATTGCCTTAGACTGGTCGAACCATCGGTGCAGCAGGAGATAGTCATCGACCGTGCCGCCCCATTTCCGGACCGACGAAAGGGCGCGGTAGTAGCAGTGTGCCATGCCGGGTCTCCTAGAGCTCGGTCGAGTGATCATCGGTTGCGGTGAAGCGCAGGCTGCAGTCGAGCACGAAGGTCGCTTCAGGCACGTCGATCACGAGTTCGCCGCAGGCACCGTCGTTGATCTCCCAGCCAGGGTGGTGACGCTCGAGCGCCAGATAGGTCAGCTGTTCGAGAGCCTGCCCAAGCGACTGCAGCTGGTCGGAACTGGCATCATCCGCCTTGCCTGCTTCGCCTTCCTGCAGGGTAACATCAGGGCACGCCAACGCCGCACCGGCTACGTCGAGGCAGACACATTCCTCGACGGCGCCGCTGTCGCCGCAACCGTCGAAGCGGATCTCGACGCGGGCGATGCCGGCTTCCTGCAAGCGCGGAAGAATGGCCGCCTTGAGCTGCTGGATCTCTTCGGCCACCTCGGTCTTCCGCTCGGCTTGGCGAACGGCAAAGTCGGCCATCACGGCCTCGATATCGATCATGGGAATGTCTCCTGTAGCAAGGAGCCAACGGCCATTCGCTGGCTCCAAACCACACGCGCACGCCTTTCCTCTGACGAACGACGCCAGCGCCGATCAGGCGCTGGCGCGAGGACCGGCATGGCCTCAGTCGGACCCTGCCGAAGTGTTCTTCGGATTGGTGCCGAGGGGGCCGCGGCGATCGACCACGGTGATGCGCCGAGCCTTGGCTTCGATGACGAGGCGTTCAAGTACACCATTACCCGGAAAGGCGATGACGTAGCGCGGATCGAGCGAGAGCATCCGCTCGTTGCGCTTGAAGCCGGCACGGGCGCCAAGCCGCATATCGAGCGAGAACGTCACTTGCGGAATGCCCCGTCGTTCGGCCCAGCTCGATGCCAGGCGGTCGACGCCCTTGGTGTCGCCGCCGTGGATGAGCACCATGTCCGGCACGCGGTCGCGGACCTTGTCGAGTGTCGCCCAGACATTATTGCCGAAAGTCAGCGCATCGCCTTCGTTTGCGTGGCGTGTACGTCCACCGGCGAACACCACCGGGGTTCCTTCGGGCACCGCCGCACGGCGTTTGGCTTCGGCACGAGCCCGCAGGAAGTCCCGACCTTCGACGAGCGCGGAGGTCAGCATTGCACCGTGATTGAAGCGCGAACTGGAGACGGGCTTCCAGGAGGAACCGAACTCGTTGAGGTACAGGGCTGCTGCGACTTCGCGCATCTCTTCGAGCGCCAGCATGGCGCTTTCGGCGCATTGCGCCCGCTCGACCTGGGTCTCGAGTTCATGGGTGTGGACCTCGGATCCATCGGCCGTAGCAATAAGCGCGCGGACTTCGTCGGTCGCCCGGTCGAGAGCTATTGATTTGCGCTCGGCGGAGCGGTGGAAGATATTGACGAAGGCCCAACCGAGATCCTCGGCGTCGGTTTCAAGAGCGGTCCCGGACACCATGGCGAAGAGATCGGACCAGACCGCTTCAAGAGTCTGGACGACGGCGTCCCGGACCGGGAAATCGCTTGTCGATAGGGGAGCAGGTCCGATCGAGAAGCCGGCAAGATCGAGCCCGGCGAGTTGGTCGGCAAATGACGTGTGCATGGGAATGTCCTCCTGACTGGCGTGAAGCCGACGCACCCGTTCATGGCTGCGCCAGCGAGAGCCCGTCAGGGCCAGCATTCAGGCAGGATTGCGCACCCGTCAGGGGAAACCCGGCTTGGCGGGCTGGCGCGGGCAGGCATTGAGCCCGAAGGGCGAAGGCCAACACGGGCCCGTCCAAGCCGGGTTGCGCAAGATTGGCGGCTGGCCCAGGGCCTCTCTCGCATGGCGACAGGCCGTGAGCGGCCGGCAAAGATCCGCCAGGAAGGGCACCCACAGCGCTACGCGTGACCCATGTTATCGGCGGTCAAGCTGCGCGTTTGGTGTAAACCCCCTCGCCATTCGACATGTGACCGAGGCAGTCATAGTCGCCGAACATGGCATCGAAACGGGATGCGATCTGGGACAGCCAGCGCTGTGCCCGCGGCGCCCGGGCCGTGCGCCAATCGGCGTCCCAAGAGCCGCCGTCATCGCGTTCAACGATCCAGACGGCCACCAGCCCGCCGTAGACCGATAGGCCGAAATCCGCATAGGCATTGCGCATGAGGATTCGGTCTTCCCGACCGCGCCAGCCGTCGTGCGAAATCAGCGACGGGAAGGCTCGGGCGGCCCGCTCGCGCAGATCCTCGCGCAGCCATTGGTACTCGAACTCCCGATCGTCATCGTTCTCGACCTCGAGGACCGTGAAAGCGACGATAGCGCCGCTGGGATAACTGACCGATCGGCCCATGGCGTCCTCCTTCAGGCCGCGAGCGCAGCGTCGTCTGACGCGTCGTCAAACTGGTCAGGGGTGACCCTCCCGCCGAGCTTCAGCAGCAGGCTCGCGGCTTCTTCGGCCTTGGCTGCAGCAGTGAGGATGGCACGGTCATCGTCCTTCAGGAGATTGAGCCAATGCTCGATATAGCTTGCGTGGCTGTCGAGATGCGTGACCGGCAATCCAAGCTCAGCACCCAGCATGGCGCTCGAGAGTTCGGCGCAATATCCTGACAGTCCAGCCCAAAATGGCGGTTGGAAGGTGAAAACCATCG
>NZ_JNAC01000011.1:0-2412 GCF_000722555.1 Sphingobium sp. DC-2
CCGTGGCGGATCGAGCGGAGCTGGATCTTGCGCGTGACGACCTTCTGCGACCGTCATGCGCTGTTGCTGACCGATCTTGCGGGGATCAGGGCCCTGGGGCGGACGCAGGCCGCCGAGCGGGCGCTCGCGGCCCGGGTCGCGCGCACGCGCGCGCAAATGGCGCGGTTTGCCTTCGTCAAAACCCGAGTGCTGTGGAACGGGATGATTGCGCGGGAGCAAATCCGCGGCGCCCGCCCCGGTGACCGGGTAGGTTGGGAGCGGTACCGGGCGGCGCTGGTCGGCAACCGCTTCCACTACGCTCCGGTGCGTCATCTGCTGCTGGCGGCGCTCCACAGCAGTGACGGGCTGAAAGCCGGGCGATGGGAGCAAATCTTCCGCTTCGATGCGCAGCCGGCACGCCTGCCGCGAAAGGCGGCTTCCGGCGTCGGACCCCAATTATCGGATCTGGCGGAGGCGATCGCCAGGGTCGGCCTGCGGCAGCTCGACCGCGAGCGTCGCCGGCTCACCATGGTCTGCGAGCAGCTCGAGCAGGCCAAGCGCAATTATCCCCGTGCCCATTTGATGCAGGGGCTGAAGGCTCGCCGCGCGGCGCTGGCGCGCGCGGTACGAGACGCCGCCGCGACGGAGAGCGCGGCGATGTCAGCGCAGCGCCGTGGTTTCCAGGAGGCGCTGTTTTACCTGCAAGCATCGGGGATGGTGGGCGCGGCGATGTCCGCCGGCTGCGCCGAGCCGGCTTGCAGCGCGAATGGCGATCTGTGGCGGGCGCGGCTCGCCGCCTGCTTCGCCGCTCCCAGGTTTCGCATCCTGCTCGATCTGCCGGGTCATGGGCGCGGATGGTAAAGCCGGACGGCGACGGTCGCCCATTGGGCATTTCGCGCGAATTTGCCCTCAGGAGGCCCGTAGGGCGTGGTGGCGGCCTCTGGGCGCCCCCTCCTATCCGAGACCGCCTTTTTGCGCTCCCAGGGGCTTTTGCGCGAACTTTCCTTTGATCGTTCAAAGACAGGTCATGGCCTGAAACGGCGGCGCGAGTCCCGTATCGGGCGCGTCGATTTGAAGTTTCTGCCGGGGTTTCCTATCTTGCCGTGTTGCCGGGGTCATTCGCGCGCCGTCTCCATACGGGCGAGCACGCGCTCGACATCGGCCATGGCCGCGTCGAACGCGGCGAACGTCGCGCCGGAGCTGGTTTCAACGGATCTGCTTTCACCCTCGGCCGCCAGCGTGGCACGGCGCGCGCGGGGCAGGGCGCGGATGATCGTGTGATGTTCGTACGCCGCCCGCTCGGCGAGGCCCGCTTTGACGAGGGCGGCGACGAGATCGCGCACGCCGTTTTTCGAAACGCCAAGGGCCTTCTCGATCTGGAGCGGGCGCAGCGGTCCGAAGCCCGCGAGCAGCCGGTAGAGCAGCGGCGCGCGCGAGGTCGAACGCAGGACGGTCATCGCCTCATGCACTTCGCGCACGCTCGCATGGGCTGCATCGAGCTGGTCGCTCAGCCGCTGCGCAGCTTCGCCGGCGGCCTCGGCCGTGATAATGGCGCGCTCGCGGGACCAGAGCTCGGGTCTGAGCGCCTCGGCGCGCACGGCTCCGGGCAGGGGCAGCGGCCTGGTCGCTGGCGCGCTCCGCGCGATCAGGGCGCCGGCGAGGAGATCGAGCGCCCACAGCGGCGTGGCCGTCCGCGTCTGCTCGAAGGAGACCGGCCCGGCGGGCAGGGGGAGCAGCTGGTAGCTGCGCTCGGTGGGCGCGAAATGCGGCGAGGCGGCCGCGGCCCGATGCAGGCGATCGAGCGCGGCGAGGGGCCAGTCGTCCGCGCGATCGTCGGCGGGCGGCTCGGCGAGCCGCGCCGCTTCCGCTACGGCGAACGCGGGGGCATCGCCGCGCTCGCCTTGCGGGGCGCCCTCGCCGCGATGGAAATGCGCTGCGGCGCGGATTTGGATGGCCGTGTCGGCGAGCGGCGCCCAGGCCGACAGCGAGAGCTCGGCGAGCAGCGTGTCGGCGACCAGCGAGGGCGGGGCTGCGACATGGGCGGTGGCGTCGGGCACGGGCTGGAGGCCGGAAAACCATGCGGAAAACCAGCTGTTCGCGCCGGAAAAGCCGCTACCCGTGAGCGCTTCGACGAGGAGCAGGCGGGCGAGCGCGGCGCAGAATTGATGCGCAACTTGCGCGGGCACATGCGCTAAACGGCCTTGCAGCTGGCCCCAGGTGAGCGCCGCGCGCACCCTTGCCGTCATCAGGTCTTCGATCGGCGCATCTTCGTCCGATCGGAGCGGATGGAATCGGGTCGATGGATCGCAAAAATCGGGCATGTCGCAAGGGTAACCTAAACTGCCTTAACTGCACCATCCCTAGCACGCCCTTTTTTGCACTATCGATAATAGAGTGTTATCGATAGTGACTTCGGCGAAATCGGGGTTATAG
>NZ_JNAC01000012.1:0-2303 GCF_000722555.1 Sphingobium sp. DC-2
GTATCCCCGAACCCTCCGGCGTGTATCCCCGAACCCTCCGGCGTGTATCCTTTTACCCTCCGGCGTGTACCTTTTTACCCTCCGGCGTGTATCCTTTTAGCCTACAGTGTCAGTGTCTAGTCTCAGAGTCTGGAACAGACACTGACACTGAGACTAGACACTGACGGCAGACACACACTGAAAATTGAGCGCCGCTGGTCGCGGCGCGCGTCATTGGAAGAACAAGCCGATGGGTAGCAGCCCGATCCAAACCGACGCCGACTACCGGGCGGCAGTTGATGAAATCCGCGCACTCTGGGATGCGGAAGCAGGCAGCGCAGATGAGGACCGTCTCGATGTGTTGGCAACACTGGTCGATGCGTATGAACGCCAGCATTGGCCTGCTTCACCTACGCCAAAGCAAGACTAGAGGCCGTAAATGGCTATCAGGGGATGTAAGAGGCGATTTCCGGCCCGTAGAGCATAGGGAGCCTCTGAGGGTAGGTCGCGAGTACCCAAGGGCTTGGCGGTGCCCTAACGGGCACCAGAGGGCAAATCAGGGGCGTTCGGTTTCGCGCAGATGGCAGGGCGGACATTCGCCCTCGCCAGCAGTGCCCCAGCTATCGAGCCAGCGGGCTACTTCCTCGCCGGTCAGGTGCAGCCCGGTTTCCCGATATTCGGCCCATGAGGCGAGGGCTTCGGCCTTGAAGCTCTCGCGGGCTTGCGTGCGGTCCACGATCAGATTTGCCCCGTCGCCACAAGCTGGCCGAGCAGGGTGTTTACACGGGTCTGCCACCCGGGGCCGCTGTCGCGCAGATGCTCCACCGTCTTTGCATCCAAGCGGATTTTTACCTCGACCTTGGGGTCTTCCGACTTGGGACGCCCACGCCGGGACGGCTTCATCCCGGCCATGAAGGCGGCATCCATCGGCGGGTTGTCGTCGTGAATTTCAGGGTCAAACTTGGCCATAATAGAACCTCGCTTCGTGCTTTTCTGCCGGACGCAGGCTGATAGCGCGGATCGCATCGTCATGAGAGCCCTCGGTGAACACCAGCACGTGCAGGCGATCACCGATCATGCCCAGGGCGACGAAGCGGACCTCTCCATAATCGAAGCGATCATCCTCGCGCTCAAACGCCGTGTCCCAATCGAACCGTTCCGCAGCCTGTAAGGATAGGCCATGCTTAGCGATATTGGCTTCATCCTTGGCCGGGTCGAACTCGATTTCCATGATATTTTGTACACCCATTAAATCGGGCGGACAACATTTTTTGTGCACCCATAAATTGCTGCCCTATTTCGCCTGCAACGGCACCCACTTGCCCTTGCAGGTCTGGGCTTTGGCGTCCCATCGTGCGGTGCATCCGTATAACTGGCGCTCGATCTTGGGTTCCTGCGCCCAGCGATAGGCGAGGGCCGCGGCGAAGATCAGGCCCAGCCCGATCATGGCGGCGGCGATCCATTCCTTCAGGCGATCCCACCAGACCCCGGCGCTGATCCGCTGAAGCTGTCCAGCGGCCCGGTGGAGGGCATCGACCCCTGCGCCTGACTGTGCGGTCCATTCGGCGCGCTGGCGGGCGTCCTGCTCGATCTGGCGGGACAGGGCGGCGACCTGCTGGGCAACCCCTTCGGCCCCGGCCTTTCGCATGGCGTCGAGCAGGGTGCGATAGTCCGCGCCGGGATCGGTGGGGGGCGGAGTGTCGAACTCGGCAGGGTCGAAGGGATCAGGCATCGGCGGGGCCACCCTTGAAGGTCCAGCCCTCGAACGCCTTGCGGTCCTGATCGCGGCTGATCCGGTCCAGCAGGTCAGTGAGGCGGGATTCCCATGTGGGGTCTTTCATGGCGGCATCGAGGAGCAGGCCGCCGAGGATGATCTTGCGGCGGGCATCGGCCTTGCGGTTCAGGGTGGCGGCGCGGGCTTCCAGTGCCTGCAACCGGGCCTTGGCCTGATCGACCCTGCGGCGGGCATTTTCGATAGCCTCTGGCGTTGGAGCGGCCATGGTCAATCCTTTCGCTGTGCGATATTGATAGCAGCGGACCCGACCGAACGAAAGAGAGGAAGGGCGCACTTATGCAAACTTGCGTTTGCGTGCGTCAGGGGATACCCCTGAACCCCAGCGGGCTATCGCCCGCGCCATGCTCCCGCATGGCAAAGGTAGGGCGCGGCGATGGCGAGCTTCCATCTTGCGGTGAAGACGATAGGCCGTTCCGCCGGTCGCAGCGCGACGGCGGCGGCGGCCTATCGTGCGGGCGTCGAAATCACGGACGAGCGCACCGGCCTCGTCCACGATTACACCCGCAAGCAGGGCGTCGAGCATAGCGCG
>NZ_JNAC01000013.1:0-21993 GCF_000722555.1 Sphingobium sp. DC-2
CTGGCCCAAATCCTTAGCGTAGGATTCCGCCCCCTCCCGCAAACGCCCCCTACGATTGAGAAGCGCGGCGGAATCTCTTAGATTGATCGCTGGAGGCTTTGTTCGCGGAGACGCGCACATTGCCTTCTTTTCGTTTTAGGAAGCGCTGCCCTAAGCGACAGAAGCCAGAGCTTTGACAATGCGGCATTCCGCGATGGAGCCGACCATGTATCTTGATCCTATCGGTGCAGACACGCGATGATGGCGGTCACGACGGCGGTGGTTTCCGCGACGTCGCGCACCCTCACTGTGTCGAGGCCGATTTCAGCAGCGGGATAGTCATTCCCACCGGGGAATATCGCATCCCCAATGAACAGCATCCCGTCGAGCGGGACACCGCTCTCGGCACTCAGGCGCTTCAGGCCATAGCCCTTGTCGATCCCTGCTCTGGTCACGTCGATCGATGTCGTGCCACCGAGATTGATCGAGAGCTCCGGCAGCTTCGCGCGCAACGTGGCCTGCAACGCGGTCCTCTTCTTTCGGTCAGGATCCCACGCTTCCTTTTCCTTCAGCGGCGCTGCCTGCCCCAGGCCCGAAAAGGTGATCTGGCTGCCCCGGTCCTCGATCCGTTCGCCCCAGATACGTTCGTCGGCGAGACCGGCATCGGTCAGCGCCTGATCGAAGGCCGTGCGGATCTTCGCCTTCTCCGCGTCGTCGAACAGTTCGGCATAGACCGCGCGCCAAGCGCCATTGATGAACCGATAGAGTTTCGTGCCTGTGGTCGGCATCAACCAGAGACGGTCGAGCGCGACGCCGGCCGGAAGGCGCGAGGCGATCTGCTTTTCGAACTGCGGCCAGTCCCCGCCCGAGATCACCGCCACATCCGTGATGGCGAGCAATCGGGCGAGGATTGCGGCCATATCCTCCGATAACGGCCGCTTGCTCTCGGCAAGCGTGCCGTCGAGGTCGAAGGCGATCAGCCACTTCATGCCGCCTTCCCTGCCGGATCGCGGTAGGCGAGCAGCCTGAGCGCATTGATGACGACGAGCAGCGTCGATCCCTCATGAACCGCCACCGCTGGCCCAATGCCGAGGCCGAGGATGGTAGCAGGCACCAGGAAGGCGACGACACCCAGGCTGACGAAGACGTTCTGCCGGATGATTCCACGGGTATGGCGGCTAAGACCGACTGCGAATGGCAGGTGCGCCAGATCGTCGGCCATCAGCGCCACGTCGGCTGTCTCCAGCGCAACGTCCGACCCCGCCGCGCCCATCGCGATGCCGACCGTGGCGCTTGCCATCGCCGGCGCATCGTTCACGCCGTCGCCCACCATCGCGACCTTGTCTTCGCCGGCGAGCTTCTTGATCGCGGCAACCTTGTCTTCGGGCATGAGGTCGCCCCACGCTTCGTCGATCCCGACTTCGTCGGCGATCGCTTCGGCGACTTTCTGGTGATCGCCGGAGATCATTATCATCCGCGACACGCCCATCTCGTGCAGCCGACGCAACGCGGTCTTGGCAGCTTCGCGAGGCGTGTCCATCAGGCCGATCGCGCCCAGGTCGCGGTCCCCCTTGCGGACCACCATTGTCGTGCGGCCGTTCTCGCGCAGCTTCGCGATTGCGTCCTGCGCGCCCTGCCCCAGCGCCGGAATGCCCTCACTTCCGAACATCTCGGCCTTGCCGATCCACACCGTCTCGCCATCCACGCTCGCGGTGACGCCCCGACCGGTCAGGCTCTTGAGGTCGCCGGCAGTCGGCACGGCACGATCGTTCAGACGTTCGCGGCCGTCCTTGACGATCGCTTGGGCCAGGGGATGGTCGCTCAACGCTTCGACGGCGACAGCCAGCGCCAGCAACTCGCCTTCATCGGCGCCATCGACGGGCACGACATCAGTGATGCGCGGACGACCTTCGGTCAGCGTGCCCGTCTTGTCGAAAGCGATCGCTTTGAGCGACCCGAGGTTTTCGAGCGGTGCACCGCCCTTCACGAGCACGCCGCCCCGCGCTGCACGGGCAACGCCCGACAGGACCGCGCTCGGCGTTGCGATCGCGAGCGCGCACGGGCTTGCCGCCACCAGCACCGCCATCGCGCGATAGAAGCTGTCGCGGAACGGCTCGTCGACGACCACCCATGCGAACAGCAGGAGCACTGACAGGACCAGGACGGCGGGCACGAAGATCCGTTCGAACCGGTCGGTGAAGCGCTGCGTCGGCGACTTCTGCGTCTCCGCTTCGCTCACCATCTTCACGACCTTGGCAAGCGCGCTTTCATTGGAACGGCGTGTCACCTCGATCTCGATCGCGCCGCCGCCGTTGATCGTACCAGCAAAAACCCGGCTTTCCGCGTCGACTGCATCGGGCTTGGCGCGTGCCGCTGCGGCATCTGCGACCGGCACCTTGTCGACCGGGATGCTTTCACCCGTGACCGGGGCCTGGTTGATCGCGCTGGTGCCCTTGATGACGAAGCCGTCGGCAGGCAGGCGCTCGTTCGGGCGGACGATGGCAATGTCCCCGACGACCATCTGCTCGACCGGGATTTCGCTGGTCTGCCCGCCGCGTCGCACGGTCGCGGTTTCGGGCGCGAGCTTCGCCAGCGCCTCGATCGCCTTCTTGGCGCGGCCCATTGCATAATGCTCAAGCGCATGGCCGAGGCTGAACAGGAACAGCAGCAGCGCACCTTCGGCCCATGCGCCCAGCGCAGCGGCGCCGGCCGCAGCGACCAACATCAGCGTGTCGATCTCGAACTTCTTCATCCGGAGGTTGTCGATCGCCTCGCGCAGCGTGAAGAATCCGCCGAAGAAATAGGCTGCGATATAGCAGGCGGTCGGCAGCCATTCGGGCGCGCCAGCGACCAGCCTCTCGATCGCGTAGCCGATCCCCAGCAGCGCGCCACAGGCGAGCGCGAAGATCAGCTCGGTATTGGGGCCGAGAAATTCGGCGTGGCTATGGTCGTGGCCATCGCCGGGGCCGTGCTTCTCTTCGCCCGCGCCGTGGCCCCCGGGGCCGTGGTCGTGGCCGGCATGTTCATCGGCAGCGACCCGCTTGCCCACCCTCACCTTCAGCTTGCGAAGCGCAGCGCGCACCTCCTCTTCGGTGGTTTCGCGGCGATCATATTCGACCCGGACAGACCCGCTGGTGCTGGCGCTTGCCTGGACCACGCCGGGCAAGGCGCACAGCGCATCGCTGACCGTGCGCGCCCGACGTTCGTGGTTGATCCCCGTCACCTGCCAGATCGCATGGCCGTAGCGCTCGGTGATTTCGGCACCTGCGGCGCGCACCATTTCGCGCAACCGTGGCAGCGGCAGCTTGGCGGCATCGAAATGGATGCACAGCGCCGCTGGCGTGTTGCCGTCGAGACAGATCACATGCGCCCGCTCGACACCTTCGCGCTTTGACAGGGTTGATACGAGACGGTCCAGGCAGGCATCGGCCGCGTCAGGAAGGTCCGGCAACAACACTGGAATGTCGAGTTCGAGCTTGTCGTTCATGACGACCTCCTTTCGCTTTTCTTGGTTTCGGCGCGCGCGTCGCGCAGGATTTCGACACCGCCCTTGATGGCGATGATGGCGGTGGCGAAGCCGACCAGCAGGTCCGGCCAATTGGTACCCAACCACAGCACCAGCACGCCGGCGATCAGGATGCCGCCGTTGGAAATGAAGTCGTTGAAGCTGAAGGTGGTTGCGGCCCGGAGATTGACGTCCGGATCCTTGAGGCGCTGGAGCAGCCGCAGGCAGAGGTAATTCACGACGCCGGCGATCGCGGACATGACCATCATGGTAGGTCCGATGGGCTCGCTGCCCTGCACGTAGCGCCGTCCGACATCGATCAAGATGCCGCCCGCGAAGATCAGCAGCATGACGCCCGAAGCGACCGCGGCGCGTGTCTTCCATGTCTGGCCCCGGGTGAGCGCCACAAGGCTCAGCGCATACACAGCCGTATCGGACAGGTTGTCGACGCCGTTGGCGATCAGCGCGCTCGAGTCCGCGAAGAAGCCGGAAACGAAGAAGCCCGCAGCGATCGCCGCGTTCAGCAGCAGGACGATCCACAGTGTGCGGCGCTCCTGCCCGCCATTGTTGTCGTTGCCCGGGATCATCCCATCATCTCCTCAAGTGTCAGCAGGGCCAGGAAGCCGACGAAAAACATCGAGCTGATGAGCGGGGTGTCGGGTTTCTCGTGCGCCTCGACCAGCAACTCCTCCGTGACGAGGTAGAGCAGCGCCATCAGCCCGAAGCTGAGGAAGCCGGCGATCATCACCGGCGACAGCGCGGCGACCGGCACGGCAGCGAGCGCGCCGATCGGCAGCAGCAGGGCCAATGCCGAGACGATCACGATGATGCGCAAGCGCGAGCGATAGGTTTCCGCCAGCTCGTCGGTCAGCGTCAGTCCCAGAAATAACACTTCCAGAGTGAGCGCGATCGTCAGCAGGAGACCTGCCTTCTCGCCCGCCACGAAAGCGAGGCCGAGCACCAGGCCGTCGACCAGAATGTCGATGCCGATCGCGGCGAGTAGCGCCATCGGCCCCTTGAAGCGGGCCTCAAGAGCCTTGAGCCCCAGCATGGTCGCGACGCCCGCCGCCCCGCCGATCAACGTCGCGCTGGGCGATGCCTCATGCTTGACCTGCGGCAGGATTTCGGTCGCTGCCGCCGCGAACACGACGCCGGCAGCGAGATGCTGTAGGCCCGCCACGAGGCCAGGTTTCAACTTGGTGCGGCTCGCGACAATCGCGCCGAGCACGACCGCCAGCACAGGCGCAAGCGTATAGAGCAGTGCCTGCATTTCCTAGGACTCCTCCGGGGTTCGGTGGCAGACGCGGATCTTCCCGCGTCGCGTGAACGCGATCGATCCGCCCGCCACGACAGCCCGCGAATGGTCGCCGCGAAACTCGTCACCGGTTCGCTGCGCGCGCAGGATCTCGGTCCTGCCCTTCGGCAGCCAGGTGACGGCCATTTTCAAGCCGTCATCGATGAAGTCGACATCGGCGCGTGTGCCGTCGTCGCAGTACATGATGCGCTGCGCGATTAGTTTCGACGTCAGATGCTTTTCATGCGCCGGCTCGGTAGGCTGGGTCGGCGCTGGATTACACGCCCCTATAACCGCCCCGGAGACGAGAACGACGCCGAGGCGCGCGATCGCCAGACCGGCCCGATTCAGGCCGCACAAGGTTGTCACATTTGAAATCGACGTGTCAGACATCGGTCTCTTCCGACGAAGCGCCCTGTGGCGTTCGAAGGCAGGGCAGTTCATCGCGTGCCTTCCTGCTCGCAGATCCGGGTACGGCCATCGCCTTCCACGATGGTGAGCTGCGACCCCTTGAAGGTCGCGGTGGCTGTTTCGCCGACATATTGCAGGCCCTGCGCTGGCGCGGTCAGCATCATCGGCGGTCCCCCGTTGGAGCGCCGCAAATCGATCTGCAGGCCGTTGTCCTTGTAATCGACGAACAGCGGTTCCCCGTCGGAACAGCGATATCTATGCCGCCCCATTTCCCCGGTCGCCACGGCGCTGTCGGACGAATGGATCTGCTGCTCCGTTGGCGGGGCTGGCGGCTTTCTTTCCGAGCACGCCGCGAGCCCGACAACGAGGATGACGGCGGGCAGCACCCGCTTACAGTGCATCATCATCGCGCCTTCCTCCTGCAGCGGAAGGGGACGCGCTGACGATTGATAGCCCGGGCAGGCTGACCTACCCGCCAGCGGAGATAGGTTGCGAGGCGATCGTCAGATTCGACCATCAGGGATCGCAGGCGGCGCAACATCATCGCCGCGAACGGCAGGGAGAGCGCCCCGCGCAGCGTGCAGCTATGCGTTAGCCTGGTGCCGCCATCGTCCCCCGCCAGCTCGTACCGCTCTTCGAGCGTGAACAGATAGGGGATGCCGCAGGACCAAGCGAAGGCGTGCGGTTTATCGAATCGATCAATCCGTGCTGGCGTCCGAATTGGCCGGGTGATGCCCTGGATCGCAAAGGTGCATTCTGTGTCGCCGAGCCGGGACGGATCATCGAGAAATACGAGCGGACTCCACGCCCGGCGATGATCCGGATCGGTGAGTGCCGACCAGATGCGCAGTGGCCCGCCGTGAAGCATCGAGCTGGTTATGGTGCGAGGCATATCCCCATCTCCCAGAGATGGGCGGGGCGATCGCGGATCGCCCCGCCCATCCATCAGGCCAAGTTGTTCACGAAGGTCTGACCGTGGTCGTCCCCTTCATGCTCCTCATTGTAGTGCTCGGGTTTCTCGATCACTTTCTGCCCGAACCGGGCATAGAGTGTCGGCAGCACGAACAGCGTAAGAAGCGTCGCCGAGATCAGACCGCCGATGACGACCGTCGCCAAAGGCTTTTGAACCTCTGCGCCGGCGCCTTCGCCCAGCGCCATCGGCACGAAGCCGAGGCTGGCGACTAGCGCGGTCATGATGACGGGTCGCAGACGCTGCATCGCGCCAACATGCGCGGCTTCCTCGCGGCTCATCCCTGATCGGATCAGATCTTGGATCGAGCTGACCATGACGAGGCCGTTGAGGACCGCGATGCCCGAGAGGGCGATGAAGCCCACTGCCGCCGAGATCGAGAAGTCCATGCCCCGCAGGAACAGCAACAGGACGCCGCCCACCAGCGCGAAAGGCACGCCGGTGAACACGATCGCGGCGTCGCGGACCGATCCCAACGCCCCGTAGAGGAGCAGCAGGATCAAAATGAAGCAAGCCGGAATGACCAGCTTCAGCCGTTCGCTTGCCGATTGGAGGTTCTCGAACTGGCCGCCCCATTCGAGATAGGTGCCGGCAGGCAGCCGGAGTTGGCTGCCGATCGCCGCCTGCGCATCCGCCACGACGGATCCGACGTCGCGGCCACGCACGTTGGCTTGCACCACCACGCGCCGCTTGCCGTTCTCGCGGCTGATCTGGTTCGGACCATCGACCACCTTGATCTCGGCGACGCTGGACAGCGGTACATAGCCGCCGCCTGCCACCGGCACCTGCACCTGTTGGAGCAGGCCGATGTCGGCACGCTGCGCCTCCGACAGGCGGATCACCACGGGGAAGCGACGGTCGCCCTCGAAGATCTGGCCCGATGTTCGCCCGCCGATCGTCGCAGTCACGGTGTCCTGCACATCCTGAGCCGTAACGCCCAACCGCGCCATCGCGTCGCGGTTGACGCGAATGTCGAGCATGGGAAGACCGGTCGTCTGCTCCACCTTCACGTCCGCTGCGCCTTGCGTTCTGCGCAGCACCGCCGCGATTTGCTCGGCCGTCCGGTTCATCTGGTTGAAGTCGTCCCCGAACACCTTCACCGCGATGTCGCCGCGCACGCCGGCGATCAGCTCGTTGAAGCGCATCTGGATGGGCTGGGTGATCTCGTAGGCATTTCCCGGAATCTTCGCGAGATTACCCTCGATCCGGCTGACCAGCTCCTCCTTGGGAAGCTCAGGATCCGGCCAATCCTTGCGCGGCTTCAGGATGACGAACATGTCGGTCGCGTTCGGCGGCATCGGGTCGGCCGCCAGCTCGGCGGTGCCCGTCTTGGAATAGACGAATTGCACCTCCGGCTGCTTCGACATCATCCGCTCGATCGGCACCTGCATCGCCTGGCTCTGCTGGACCGACGTTGCCGGAATGCGGAGCGACTGGATCAGCAAATCGCCTTCGTCGAGCTGCGGCAGGAACACCGAGCCGAGCGTAGTGAAAGCAAGCGCCGCCACCACAAGGCTTCCCACACCCGCACCGATCGTCAGCGTCGGGCGCTTCATGGCCCGGTCGAGACCGGGTTCGTAGCGCTTCTTCAGCCACGTGATGATGCGGCCGTCCTTCTCCTCGACCTTCTTCGACAGCCAGATCGCAATCATCGCCGGCACGAAGGTGAGAGAGAGGATGAAGGCGAAGGCGAGCGCGATGATGACGGTCAGCGCCATCGGTCCGAACGTTTTACCCTCCACGCCGGTCAGCGTGAGCAGCGGTACGTAGACGAGGATGATGATTGCCTGCCCGTACACAGAGGGACGGATCATCTCACGCGCAGCGGCTGCCACGGTCGCGAGCCGTTCCTTGACGCTGAGCAATCGGCCTTCATGATGCTGTTGCTCGGCAAGCCGGCGCAGCGCGTTTTCGACAATGATGACGGCGCCGTCGACGATCAGACCGAAGTCCAAAGCCCCAAGGCTCATCAGATTGGCCGAGACCCCAGCGCGCAGCATACCAAAGCCTGTCAGCATCATGGTGATCGGGATGACCAACGCCGCGATCAGGGCCGCACGGAAGTTGCCGAGCAGCAGGAAGAGCACGACGATGACCAGCACCGCGCCTTCGGACAGGTTTTTCGCGACCGTCTTGATCGTCGAATTGACCAGCTCGGTGCGGTTCAGCACCGGCTGAATTACGACGTCAGGAGGCAGCGAAGCGTTGATCGTCTTCAGTTTCTCAGCGACCGCGGTCGACACGATGCGGCTGTTCTCGCCGATCCGCATGATCGCCGTGCCGACGACGACTTCGGTACCGTTCTCCGATGCCGAACCCATGCGGATCGCCTGACCCGTCTTCACAGTCGCAACTTGTTCGACCGTGATCGGCACGCCGTTACGTGTCGCGATCACGGTCCTGGCCAACTCGCTGGCATTGCGAACGAGCGCATCCGAGCGAACAGCCAGACCTTCGCCATTGCGATTGACGAAGCCACCGCCGACGCTGGTGTTATTGCGCTCCAGCGCATTTCCCAGGTCCGTCAGCGTGATGCCGAGCGAGGCCAGCTTCTGCACGTCGGGCACGACGAGGAACTGCTTGGCGTAACCGCCAATCGAGTCGACACCGGCGAGGCCCGGTGTGGTCTTCAGAAGCGGCGTCACGATCCAGTCCTGCGCGGTGCGCAGGTAGGTCGCCTTGTCCTCTTCGGTCGTCAGTCGCTCGCCCTCTGGCGTGATGTAGCTGCCATCGGGCTGTTGGCCCGGTTCACCGGGCTTGTGCTTGTCGTCCTCGCGATGATCGAGACGAACGGTGTACATGTACACCTCGCCCAGGCCTGTCGCGATCGGACCCATTTCAGGGTTCACGCCGTCGGGCAGATTCTCTTGCACGCCCCGCAGACGCTCGCCCACCTGCTGGCGGGCGAAATAGATGTCCGTCGCGTCCGAAAAGACCGCCGTGATCTGCGCGAAGCCGTTGCGGCTCAACGAGCGCGTATATTCCAGGCCGGGGGTGCCGGCGAGCGCGGTTTCGATTGGAAACGACACCTGCTTCTCGACCAGCTCGGGCGAGAGGGCAGGCGCGCGGACGTTGATCTGGACCTGATTGTTGGTGATGTCCGGCACCGCGTCGATCGGTAGCCGGTAGAGGGAAAAGGCGCCGATGGCGGCGACGATGACGGTGAGGAGCAGGACTAGCCAGCGCTTCTCGACCGCCCAGGTTACGATACGGGCGATCATGGCTTAATCCTCGTGGCTCGCTTCGCCCTTGCCGATCTCGGCCTTGAGCGTGAAACTTCCGGTGGTGGCGATCTGTTCGTTGCCGGTCAGGCCCGACCGGACGATCACCGTGTCGCCCGACGCATCGCCGAGCTGGACCGGGGTCGCCTTGAAGCCGGTGGGCGTGCGCACGAACACGACCGACTTGCCCTCGAAACTCTGGACCGCCGTCGTCGGCACGCGGACCGCCCCGCTCCCGCCGCTGCCCGTGAGCTGCACGGCTGCCGTCACAGGCTCGCCGACCCGCCATTCGCCACCGCGATTGTCGAGGGTGGCGAGCGCAGGCACGAGCCGCGTCTGCGGATCAAGCGCCGGCGACACGAAGGTCACGCGGGCGGTCGCCTGACGGCCTGCCGCCTTCACCAGCACCGTATTGCCGGGACGCACCCGGCCCGCATCCTCGGGCTTGAGATTAAGCGCGATCGACACCTGGCTCAGGTTGGCGATGCGATAGAGTTCGGCATCCGCCGCGACCGTTTGTCCCAGCGTCACGGGGCGCGCAATGATCTGGCCCGAGATCGGCGCGGCAATGCCGAGCCGGTTGAGCCCGCCGCCGCCGACACCCGCCGCCGAAACCATGCTCTGCGCCTGCGTCAGGGCGATCCGCGCCTCCGTCGCCGCTGTGCGGGCGGCGATCAGATCCTGTTCAGGGGAGACTCTCTGCGCGAACAGCCGCTGTTCGCGCGCGAGGTTCGAATTAGCGAGCTGAAGCCGCGCCCGCGCCGCCTCGACCTCGCCCTTGATCTGCGCCGCCTCGCGGCTTTCGATGACCGCAATGGTCTGGCCGCGTCCGACCGATTGGCCGAGGTTACGGGTGAGCGCGACCACGCGTCCCGCAATTGCGGCCGAGACGACCTGCGTTCCCTGTGGGTCGCCCTCGATGATCGCGGGCAGCTCGATCGTCCCGGCCCCGCCGATGATCGGCCGTCCGACCTGGACGCCCGCTGTGGCGATCTGGTCGGCACCCAATGTGACGACGCCTTCACCGGCATGACCGCCTTCAGCACCGCCCTTTTCCGTGCCCGCTGCCGTCTCATTGGCAGCTGCGCCTTCGGCAGTTGCCTCGTTTCCGCCATCCTTGCCGCCGCAGGCAGCCAAGAGCAGGGCGAGCGACGCCGCGCCCGCGAGATAAAAGCTCTTCATCACTGATTCCCCCCATTGGGCGCACGAGCGGTCAGTCGCTCCACTTGCGCGCGGGCATTCTGGTAATTGGCAAGCGCGTCGATCGCGGCGACCCGCGTTTCGGCGAGCGTGCGTTCAGCATCGAGCAATTCGAGCTGGCCGAACTTGCCCTCGCGATAGCCGATCCGCGCGATGCGGGCGGCCTCCTGTGCAGCCGCCAGCGCCGGCCCCGACGCCGCACGAGCCGTCGTTGCGGCATTGGCCGCCTGCGCCTGCGCGTCCGTGATCGCCTGTTCGATGTCGAGCGCGGTCACGCGGCGCTGCGCATCCGCCTGGGTCCGCTGCGCGGTCGCCTGCGCAATCGCGGCGCGACCATTGTTGAACACCGGGATCGGGATCGACACGCTGAACACCGCCGCCATGTCGTTGGTCGCTTCCAGGCGGCGGATCGACGGCCCGACGTTCAGGTCAGGCACGCGATTGGCGCGCGCGAGCCGCACGCCGGCTTCGGCAATGGAGAAATCCGCGTTGGCTGCCGCCAGCGCGAGTGTGCCGGTCGTGTTGACCGGTGCCAACGGCCCATAGACGTTCACATCGGGAAGGCGATCGAGCAGCGTGTCATCGAGCAGGCCGTCGATCGGCCGTCCGATCCGACGCGCCAGATTGGCGCGGGCCGCCTCGGCCAAGCGAAGCTGCCGCTCCACATTGGCGTCGGCATTGATACGCGCGACATCCGCGCGCTGTTGCTCGAGTGGCGATGCCCGCCCTGCCTGCACGCGAACGCTCGCGGCCCGCAGCGCATCGCTGGCGATCCGGGCCTGATCGCGGGCTGTCATTACCCGGCGATCGGCCGCGACCGCTTCGACATAGAGCTGCGTTACCTGAAGCCGGACATCCGCCGCGATGATCGCGGCCTGGATCTCGGCCCGGGACAATTGCGCATTGGCGACCGCGACGCGGGCGCCGCGCTTGCCGCCTAGCTCGATCGGGATCGCAAAGCCGACCGTGGTTTCCGCGCTGCGGACCCCCCGATACGGCCCGGAGCCGATGACATTCTCGACTTGGCCTTGAACCACCGGATTGGGCCGCAAGCCGGCGACTGTGCGACCTGCACGGGCCGCGTCGATTCCAGCTGTCGCCGCTTCCGCAGCAGGGGCCGAACCGCCCGCTGCACTGACCGCTTGGTCAAGCGTGTAGACCGGCGCATCCTGCGCAACAGGCGCGGACGGTCCGACCTGCGCCTGCGCCATCGTGGCGCAAGACGCTGCGGCCAGCATGGCCGCGAGGATACGATTCATGAAAATAGGACTCCTGACGATGATCGACAGGGGCGCGCCAACGCACGCCCAAATCGGACGTCAGGCTTGGGGGGGCCTCAAATGGACCATGCCGGTGCGGCCGTCGAGCGACGCAGAGGCGGAGATTGTCGGCTTGGGCACTGTGAGGACGGGGGTATATTCCATCGTCGTGCGCGCAGGCGCGCCGACGTCGTGTCCGTGACAATAATTGTGATGATGCGGGACATTCTTGTCCGAGTCCGATGGCACCTGATCGATGTCACCGGCGGTATGGACCGTGAACTCAACGCCCGCGATGCTTCCCCCCGCCAGATCGGCGGCATGGGCCATGCCGGAGAAGCTGGTCAGGACCAGCATCAGGCATGTCAGGAAAGGCAAAAAGGCTCGCACTAGCTTGCCTCTATCACGGAAGGGTTTTCATGTCATTGCACTAATTCGAACCAAGGGTCACTGAGCCGGAACCCGAGCGGGATCGGTCGCGCCCGTTCCAGGCGAACCCGACCGCAATGGCGACCGCCATCAGGAGTTGCGCCAGCACCGATTGCCAAGTGGGAAACACGCCGAGCATCGACAGCCGTGGCACGTCCGCGAGCGGTGCGATGTTGATAAGGCCGGCTTCCTGGAGCGCGGCGACGCCTTTACCCGCCAGCACGACGGTCAGGACCGCCATGAGCCAGGAGCTATAGCGGAAGAACTGCGCGATCGGCAGCTTGCGACTGTAGCGAAGCATGGCCCAAGCGATCAGGCTGAGCAGTCCAATCGCCGACCCGGCCCCCGCGAGAAGCATCCCGTTGTCACCTTGCGCCGAAAGCGCGGCATAGAACAGGATCGTCTCGAAGACCTCGCGATAAACTACGACGAACGCCAGCCCGAACAGGAACCAGCCCGACCCGCCCGAGAGCGCCCGCGACATCTTCTCGCGAATATAGCGCTGCCACTGATCGGCCTGCGCCTTGCCGTGCATCCAAATCCCGACCGAGAGCAGCACGACCGCGGCGAACAGCGAGCCAAACCCTTCCGTCAGCTCCCGGCTCGCACCGCTGATCCCGATCGCATAGGTGGCGACCGCCCAGGTGATCCCGCCCGCGATGATCGCGCTGACCCAGCCGCCATGCACGTACCGCAGCGCCTCGCCGCGCTCGGCTTTACGCAGGAACGCGATCATGGCGACAACGATGAGCAGGGCTTCGAGCCCTTCACGCAGCAGGATCGTGAACGCGCCCAGGAACGTGGACGCTTCGGTGGCGGCATCAGGCGCGAGCGCCGCTTCCGCATCGTCGAAAAGGCCGCCCAGTACTGCGACCTTCTCCGCGAGATCATCGGGCGACGCGCCCCGGTCGATCGAGGCGCGGAACTCCCCCATCGCGCCCTCGATTCGACCCATCAGCGTCGCGTCGCGCGCGGTGAGTGTTGGCTCGATCGGCTCGAACCCATCGAGATAGGCCGACAGCGCCAGCTCTTTCGCCATGCGCGCATCGCCGCGCCGCGCAGCCGCCACGCTTTCGGCGAGTTTGGCGCGGGCGACCGCGAGCGAGCCGGGAGCCTGTTGTATCACCTGTTCGGGATGACGACGCAGGAACGCGAGCACTGGGTCAGCCTTGGCGTCGCCGATCGCCGCGCCGAGCGCGGCCGGGGTGAGCGCGACCAGGGTTTTCAGGTCCGGAATGCGCCGGCGAAGGGTCGGGTCGGATTTCCAAAGCCGCTCGCCTTCGCGCGCCTGCGCATCCGTGAAGGCGAAGCTCCCGGCTCGGAATGCTAACGCCCAGCGCTGATCGTTGGGCAGATCGGCGAAGCTCTGCATCGCGGTCCCGTCGATGCCTTGCGTCACCACCTGATAGAGCGCGAACACGCTGCGCTGGCGCGCGCGCTCGGCATCGGTGAAAGCAATCGGGGGCGTAGCGAGCTTGGCGGCGTCAGGGCCACGGCCGTTGCCCGTCATCCCGTGGCAGGACGCGCAGGATTGTCGGAACAGTGCATCGCTGGAGACGAGGTTCGGAGCCTTATCGGGCGCGAGCGGCACCGGGTAGGCGCGCAACAGATCGGCCGCGAGCCCGTGCGCCAATGTTGCCACCTGTTCAGTCGGTCCCTTTTCCGCGATCACCGCCTGGAGGTTGGCAGCCCGCTGGATGAGGGCTTGACGCTCCGGCTTCGCCGGCAGGCCCTGAAGCCGTGTCGAGACCGACGCGGCGAACTCCGTCATCTCGGCATATTCCGACGTGCTCTTGATCCGACCGTTGGCGACCGCGCCGCCATAATCGACGGCCATATAGTCGAGCAGCCGCCATGCGGTTTGCACGTCGCCGGGTTCGGCGATTGCCGCAGCAGGGATCAGCAGCGCCGCGAGCGCGGAGAGCAGCCGCAACGAGAGCATTGCCCGGATCAACGCGAGCAGACGCACTACCGCTCTCCCAATTCGCGCCGAGCGCCAGTGACGATTTCATAAGCGGAGTGGAGGAACAGGAGGGCGATGAGGCCGGCGACGGCGAGGTCCGGCCAGGCGCTTCCTGTCCACGCCACCAGACCGGCCGCGGCGATCACCGCCACGTTGGCGAGCGCGTCGTTGCGGCTGAACAGCCAGATCGCGCGAACATTGGCGTCCCCTTCCCGGAAACGCGCAAGCACCAAGGCGGACACGACATTGATCGCGAGCGCGACAACGCCGATTGTGCCCATCAGTTCGGCATCGGGCGCGGTTGCGTTCAGGGCGCGCCAAATCGCGAAACCGATTACGCCCACGCCAAGCGCACCGAGAAACAACCCCTGCGTCAGCGCGACCTTTGCCCTCGCCCGTGCGGACCAGGCAAGCGCGAGAAGACCGATAAGGCTGATCGACCCGTCCCCGAGAAAATCGAGGGAATCCGCTTTCAGCGCTTGGCTATCGGCGATGAACCCGCCGAACAGCTCGGCGACTCCGAAGCCGAGGTTGAGCACCACGACGGTCAGCAGCGCACGGCGATAGGCCGGATCGGTTTGCGCGCGCGCGGGCTCCCCGTGGCACCCGCAGCTTTCGGTAGAAGCATTCATGCGGCCTTCCTTACCACCTCCAGTCGCTGTAGAAGCAAGCGAAATGTGCGACACGTTCGCATAAGCAAGGATGGCATGATGAAGCCGGTGATGATTGGGCAGCTCGCCAGCGAGACCTCGACGAAGGTGACGACGATCCGCTTTTATGAGTCGATCGGGTTGCTCCGATCCGCCCCTCGCACGGCGTCGGGTCGCAGAACCTACGATGCCAGTGACATTGAGCGTTTGCACTTCATCCGCAACGGTCGCCGGCTTGGCTTCTCCGTCGACGAGATCCGTTCGTTGATGGGGCTGGCGCAGAACCCGGACCAGGATTGTGGTGCCGCCTCAGCTATCGCTGCTCAGCACCTCAAGGATGTGGAGGAGAGACTGGCGCAACTCGCGGTGTTGCGGGATGAGTTGGCAATGCTCAGCCAGAGCTGCACCAAGGCGCGCATGGCCGATTGTCGGATCATGAAGGCGATCGGCAAAGGCCACCCTCAAGCCGATCAATAATAATCGGCCAGCCTGAGCTCGCGCACATCACCCGAGGCCATCGTCAGCTTTACGAGGGTGCCAGCAGGCCGGGAGCGCACTTGCCAGAGCTCCCCACGCGTATAGTTCGCATCGATCGAATGGCCGTTCACCGCCACGATCCGGTCGCCGACCGCCCAGCCAGCCTTTTCCGCGGGACTGTTCGCCGCCACATGAACAACGGTGAGCGCCGTTGGTGAGGCTGCGAGGCCAAGGCCGCTACGGTCCTTCAGCATCGGCAGGCGACGACGAGGACCGAGTGGCCGGAGCCACACGAATCCGGCGGTCACGTCGAACACCACGTCGAATTGAGCGATCAGCGGTAGGCCGACATTGCCAACCGTGCTGGTGGAGAGCCAAGCTCTCATCCCGAGTGTGGGGACGTTCGAGACGCCAAGCCCTTCGATGTTGATGTTCTGGATCGTGAAAGCATCGTTGATACGCACACCATCGACGCCGCCGATCGCCGCGGTCGAGACGAGCTTCCCGTTCAACAGCCCTTGATCGCGGGCATAGGCCGACGAGAGCATCAGCGCGGCCGAGCTGCCAAGATCGATCATCAAGGGCACGGGAGGCAAACCCGAGACGGAAGCTCGAATGAACAGCTCCTGCTTGGCACCGCGCCCGAGCGCGACAGCGCGCCAGTCGGGACCGGCGAGAAACGTGCCTGACTTGACGACCGCCATACGCCTTTTCGCGAAATCGAGCGCGATGCAGCTACCCGTGAACATATCGGCACCGAGGAGGATATCGATCGGTCGTCCGAAGGCCGCCGACACTGAACTCAGATCACCAACGACGGCAAAGGGTAAGCGACGGGTTTCGCGGGCGAGCTGTACGTCGATGTCGCGGACCAGCAGCACCGGGGCCTTGGCGCTCAGCCCGCTAATCATGCGCCGCTCACCATCGTTCAAGCCGAGCTTCGCCGCGAGCGCCGTGCTCATGATCGACGCGCCGCTGCCACTGTCGAGCACCGCCCGCACCGGCACTCCGCGCACTTGTGCCGAAACAAGGAGGGTATCACCCGTGCCGACTTCCAGCGGCTCCCATTCGAGGTGAGCCGCACCGAAGTTCCACGAGCCCGCAGACCGGGAAGTCTGTCGCGCGAGCGTTGGAGAACCGAGCACCAAGCCGGTTCCACAGGCCACCAGCCGCGCCACTAATGAGCGTCGAGACATACCGATTGCTTCAACACGGGCCGTCAAAAAGCCACCTCCAGCCCCCCGTCCGCAGGAGAGCAAATTGCGGTTACATGCTCCAGCCACTGGAGGAGCAAGTGCTTTTGGTGCGCCCGAAAATCCTCAGAAGCGCTTGGAGAACTTTAGATGAAGGATGGTGCAGACCGCTTAGATGCCTTCCCGATAACGAACCGTTCCGGGGGACGCTGGGCCGATCGGGACCGCGAACGGTGTAAACGCTCGCGCTAAGTGGCGGCATTCTGATCGCGCTATTTGTCGGCGAGCGTCGCTACGCGGCTACCGGCTTGGTCTCGGCCGATCGCACATAGGCGTAGAGTTTTGGCTTGGAGATGCCGAGCATCGAGCAAATCTTGGCGATCGGCATCGTGTTCTCGTGGTAGAGCCTGACGGGCAGGTCGCGCTTGTCCTTGCCGAGTGCGGCCGGCCGGCCACCCTTCTTGCCGCGAGCGCGGGCTGCGGTGAGACCGGCCTGGGTCCGCTCGCGGATCAGGTTGCGCTCGAACTCCGCCAATGCCCCGAACAGGTGGAAGGTAAGCTTGCCCGACGTGGTGGTCGTGTCGATCGCCTCGTGCAGGCTCAGCAGCCCGACCTTTTCCTCGTCGAGGTAGGTCATCCATCCGATCAGATCACGGAGCGAGCGGCCGAGCCTGTCGAGGCGCCAGACCACCAGTGTGTCGCCGGCGCGAAGCAGCTCCTTCACCTTTTCCAATCCAGGGCGAGCGGCAGTCGCCCCGGAGGCCTTGTCGGTGATGACCTTCTCGCAGCCGGCAGCCTTCAGCGCATCACGCTGGAGGTCCAGGTTCTGCTCGGCGGTCGATACGCGGGCGTAACCGATTTTCATGCGTAGGGCCGGTGGCGCCCCGATCGGGCGCGGTTTGGGAAGAAAGTCGTCATCGGCAGGTCTATGTTGCCCTAGTTTTCTTTACCGGGTAGATTTACGTCGAACAGGCCGGTTTGGCAACGCGAGCGGACTCGCATGGCGATGGGCAGGCAAATCTCCGTTTTCCTTACCTGCGACACGGACCGTCGGCGGTGACGCATCCGGCGCTTGTCCCGCCGCTGGCGATCGAGCGCTACCGCGTCCTTGAACCGCACCTCGCCGATGGCATCCCGCTCGCGGACCTCGCCCGCACCGGCACGCTGAGCGAGCGGACGTTGCAGCGCTGGCTCGGGCGCTACCGTGCCGAAGGACTTGCCGGTCTCGCGCGTCTGCCGCGCAACGATCGGGGCAGGCTGCACCTGCCGGAACATCTGGTCGAACTGACCCGCACTCTCGCCACCAAGCGCCCGCGACCCCCGGTCGCCGCCATTCACCGAAAGGTGCAGGAACTCGCCATCGCGCATGGACACCGAACCCCCAGCTATGCGGCCGTCGCGCGTGTCGTCAGGGCGATACCGGCAAGCCAGATCGCCGCAGCCTCCGATCCGGCCGTCTACCGCGACCAGCACGAGCTAGTGCATCGGCGCGAAGCCGCGACCTCGAACGAGATGTGGCAGGCCGATCATACCGTTCTCGACATTCTCGTGCTCGATGATGCCGGAACCCCGGTGCGTCCTTGGCTGACCGTCATCGTTGACGATCACAGCCGAGCCATCGCCGGTTACTTCCTCAGCCTCGATGCCCCCAGTGCCCTCAACACGGCGCTCGCCTTGCGGCAGGCGATCTGGCGCAAGCCCAATCCCGAATGGATCGTCAGCGGCATTCCCGAACAGCTTTACGTCGACAACGGCTCGGATTTCATCTCCGAGCATATCGAGCAGGCGTGCATCGCCCTCAAAATCCGCCTCATCCATTCGCTGCCGGGGCGTCCTCGCGGGCGCGGCAAGATCGAGCGGCTGTTCCGCACCATCAACGACATGTTCCTGCCCGACCTGCCCGGCCACCTGATCGCGGGCAAGCCGCTGTCGGCGCCAGTGCTCACGCTCGACGAGCTGCGCGCCCGCTTCGAGGCGTTCGTGTGCGGCGTCTATCATCGTCGCCCGCATGGCAGCACCGGCGAACCGCCGATCACGCGCTGGCAGAAGGGCGGGTTCCTGCCCGCAATGCCCGACAGCCTTGAACAGCTCGACATGCTGCTCGTGCACGTGCCCAAGCCCCGTAAAGTGCTGCGCGACGGCATCCGTCTGATGGGCAGGCGCTATGTCGAACCCACGCTCGCGGCCTTCGTCGGCGAGCAGGTCGAGGCGGTCTATGACCCCCGCGACCTGACCGAGATCCACGTCTACCACCAGGGCCGGTTCGTCTGCCGTGCGCTCAGCTCCGAGCACGCTGGGCACCCGTCGTTGCGCGCGATCCAGCGCGCCCGGCGCGGCGCGAAGGAGCGCGACAAGCAGGTGCCTGCCCCCACGGAGACCTTCGATGGCGACCAAGAGGATACGGCTTCCCGGCCCACCACCTACCGAGGGCTCCGGCTCTACGCCGCTGACGATTGAGTTCCTGGTCGAGCAGCCGTTCCTGGCGACCCGCGAACATGCCCGGTTCGTCGAGTTTGCCGAAGCCTGCGCGCACTACCGCTATATCGGCGTGTGTCATGGCCGGCCGGGCGTCGGAAAGACGCGATCGGCGCGCGAGTTTTCCAGCTTCCCCGACCTGGGGGAATATGCCGCGCTCCGTCCCATTGCCGCGCTCCTTGGCGAAAAGGTCGCTCGCTGCCGCGCCGTCTTCTACACCGTGTCGGTCAGCAACACGCCCAAGACGATCGACGCGGTGTTGGGCCTCAACCTCATTAAGCTGGGCTATGCCCGGCTGACGGTCGCGGGCGGCTCGCAGGACGAAATCACCCATGACGCCGCCCGCATCGCCTGCCCCCTCGTCATCGTCGACGAGGCCGACCGCCTGACCATAAAGTCGCTCGAACATCTCCGCGACATGGCCGATCGCCACGGCTTCGGGCTGATCCTGATGGGTATGCCGGGCTTGGAGAAGCGCCTCGCCCGCTATGCCCAGCTCTACTCGCGGATCGGCTTCGTCCACGAGTTCAAACCGCTTACCGAGACCGAAATGCGGCTGCTGCTCGCGACCCACGCCGGCGATTTCGGGATCAGCTTCGACCCGGCCCAACTCGACGCGATCGAAGCGCAGGCAGCCGTGATCCGCATCACGCGCGGCAACTTCCGGCTCATGGAGCGCCTGTTCGCGCAGATGCGGCGGATCATGACCCTCAACCGCGTCGAGGAGGTCACCGCTGACATCGTTCAGGCCGCGCGCGATTGCCTCGTCATCGGACCCGGCAACTGACAAATAGCGCGATCAGAACGCCGCCATTTAGCGCGAGCGTTTACACAGGATAAGATCCATACCGTTTCCGGAACCACTTTCTTGTTTCCTCTTCGAAATTGGACTGTGCTGATGAGTTTGAGCGATGGTGGCTTCGCTCATACACTACGCGCTACCAGGCCCCTGCCCGTTTCTTAGGCTTAACGTTGTAGCTCAAGACCCCGGGGGCTCAGCCTCCCTTCTCCGGTTCTTGCCGCTGCGCAAATCCCTCGATCTACCTGCCGCCGTCGTGTGGTCGCACGGCATCATCCAAAGACCTATTTAGGCCGTCATGACTAGCCAATCTTCGCCATAAGGCGCCCCGCCGCCCCCTGCTCTGCCGCGAGATTGCGATTATAAGCGAGCGGCATCCGCGGCGACTTCCACCGCAGCGCGTCCATGATGCCGGCCAAATCCTCCCCGCTGGCGAACAGGTCCTGATTGAGCCCGATCCGCGTCGAGTGCGCACTGATCCCCTTCAGCAACCGCGCCAGATCGTCCGCCGTCAAATCGGGCAGCGCGCCGCGATCGAACGCACGCTGAATGATTGCCCGCCAGATCGGGCCGATCGATCCCGGATGGAGCGCCGCGGCGCCGATGTCATACTCGACCCGCGCCTTCACAGCGGGCTTGGACAGCGTCTTGCGCAGATCCCAAGTCTCACGGCCCGAGATGCTGTCGATCGAACGACCCTTCACAGCCGCCCGCGCTTTGTAGCGCCGTACCTGCACCCGCCGGAACAACGGGCCCGCGTCGATCCCAGCGGCCTCTCTCCACGCCGCGACAGCCCGCACAGAGCGGGGCGACAAATAGGCTGTGGCTCCCTCGCCCTCCTGATCGCCTTTGCTTCGCGCGATGGCGAGGAGGCGCGCTTCGGGATCAAGCGCCTCGAGAATGTCATTGATGCTGATTGCGACGAGCTCCGATGCACGGAGCCCCGTGTCATAGGCCACCGACAACAGGGCTCGGTCCCGCAGGCCTGGCAGATCGCCCGCGCACGCCTCCAGCAAAGCTCGCACATTCAGTCCGCGAGGACTGTCGCGCTCCACGTCTCGCACTGGCCCCTTGAAGCGCAAGGGACGCGCCTGAGCCTGCGCGGTGCCCTTCTCGCGCCGGATCGCGCGGAGCCGCAGCTTGACGAGATCAGCCTGGGTGGGATCCTTGATGTCGAGCAGCTGGTGGATCTTGGCGATCGACGCCTTGTAGCGACCGAGCGAGGCGGGTTTCGCCCCCTGCCCTGCCCGGGCATCGAGATAGTCGGCGACCGTCTCGGGGGTCGCCGGCAAGGTCACGCGCCCGTTTCGGCGGCACCAATGGTCGAACGCCTCGATGTCGCTGGCAAGCGCGCGCAGGGAATGCGGCGAGGATGCCGCCTGATAGGCGGCGATCAGCTCGGCGTTGATCGTGATTGGCGATCGGCAGTTCAGCTTGGTCACCTCCCAGGCGAGGTCGACGGCCTGTCGGCCTCGCCGGCTGCTGATGGGCGCTGGGAGGCTCATCTGGACAGCGCGACAATCTGGTCGAAGCTGTGCGGTTCGACCCCATAGATAGCCTCACGCGTCACGCGCCCATCAAAATCGCTCTGCCATGACCAGAATATCGTCTTTTCAGTGTCCAAATGCCCTGCCCTCCGCCGGGATGCACATACCCACCTTATAGAAAGGCGTCAAATCCGCTTATATGATAACTGCAATTATCAGAAGTCCCCTGCGGGCATCGTGATTGGCGCAACAACAAACCGGTGACTTACGTTGAGAACGTGATATCAGAAATTGTGAGCACTTCACCCCCGTTACCTACTCTGCTCGCCCTCGGCCGCCTCGATGGGCGTCTCGCCAACAGCCCGGCTCGAGACATTTGGCTGGCGCGGGAAAGGGTCAGTGGCGCCGCGACCATCGCGGGAATCGCCGGGGTTCCCGTATCGATTGACGATATCATGAATTGGATTTGCGGACGAACGCCACCGCCGCGCCACAGCGAGGGCTTGAACGATCCGATGTCTGTGGCAGCCGTGATGCACTTCGCTCTAGCGGCTCAGCAAACGCCGGCGGACGATCTTACCGCAGCCACGTTCAGGATCCTGCGCACGCTGCTCGACGATCGGGCCGAAGCTGTGAACGGACAAAGAACACTGCATCCGACACCCCACGCCAATTCACCTG
>NZ_JNAC01000014.1:0-30583 GCF_000722555.1 Sphingobium sp. DC-2
TCCTTGTTGCCCATTATGCCCGGCCACACACGGAAATCCTGACAGTCCCGGACTCGCGCGCGAGCGTGCCCACTAGCGGTTCGGGCCGGGGCTGAAGGAGCAGCCGATCGCTTCCTGACATGGCGTCTCCCTGGACCTGCTCGGAAAGGCGCTCATCGTCGCGACGGCGGATATCTTCAGCAACGTCAGCAATCTCAGCCTCGGGAAAGCCCAGCACGCGCAGACCTTCAGCGCCCATCACATAGGCGGACTCGACTGTCTCTCGGACCTGATAGCCTACGCCAGCCCGGATCAATTCCACCGCATGCGCACGGTCGCGGCTTCGAACCAGGAGTTTCGCCTGCGGAAACTCATGCTGCGCCAACTCTACGATCTGCATCGCAGCCTTGGGATCATCGATGCAGACCATGATGACATCGGCACCGCCTGCGCCGGAATGATGCAGCACATCGAGCCGCGCGCCGTCTCCAAAGAACACCTTGAATCCATATCGCTCCGCGTCACGGATTCGATCTGGATCGTTGTCAATGACTGAAAGGTCAACGCCCTGGGCCAGAAGCAGTTGGGAGGCGATTTGCCCGAACCGTCCAAAGCCTATTATCAGCACGCGTCCTTTCAGGTCACGGGCATCATCGACGCCGTCCATCGACGTCTCCGTCCGCAAGACCCGCTCGGCCGCGATCATCAGCAGCGGGGTCAAGGCCATCGAAAGGATGACGACGGTGGCGAAGACGGCATTCTGTCGTGAGTCGATGACGCCACCGGCCGTTGCAGCCGTGTACAGGACGAATGCAAACTCACCGCCCTGGAGGAACATGGAGGTGCGATGGAGCGCCTGGTGATTGGAGCTGCCGAAAAGCCGCGCGACTCCATAGACGACCACGGCCTTGGCGACCGTGAAGGCAGCCAGCATGGCAAGCAGAAGCCGCCATTCGGCCGCAACGATCGCGAGATCGAGGGACATGCCGACAGCTAGGAAGAAAAGCCCCATCAGTAGGCCGCGAAAGGGCTCGATGTCGCTTTCTATCTGATGGCGATAGCTCGAGTTCGACAGCATGACGCCGGCGAGGAATGCGCCCATGGCCATCGAGAGGCCCGCGACGTCCATCAGCAACGCTGCCCCGAGCACAACGAGCAGTGCTCCCGCCGTCAGGACCTCGCGGGTCCGCGCACGGGCGAGGAGCGCGAAGAATGGATTAAGCGCCCAGCGCGAGATGCCGAGCAGCGCGAACAACGCGGCAACTGCAACCAGCAAATTCGCCCATGATGCCTCCCCGTGAGACAAGGGTGACAGAAAGCCGACCACCGCAAGGAGCGGAACGATCATCAGATCCTCGAAGAGGAGGATCGCGACAGACTTCTGCCCCTCGCTCCCCGATATCTCTCCGCGATCCTGCAACACCGACATGATGACGGCTGTCGAGGAGAGGACGAAGCCAGTCCCGGCGATGAATGCGACAGGGCCCGGCAAGCCGAAGAGGAGCGCGCCGGTCAATCCCAGGGTGGCGATAGCGGCAGCGACTTGCGCAAGCCCCAGCCCAAAGATCTGGCCGCGCATCGCCCATAATTTATAGGGTCGCAGTTCGAGCCCGATGACGAAGAGAAACATCACCACGCCAAGTTCGGAGAAGTGAAGGATGGATTGCGCATCGGTGAAAAGACCCAGCACCGATGGCCCCACCAATACACCGGCGCCGAAATAGCCGAGCACTGATCCCAGTCCGAGCCGCCTGAATAGCGGCACCGCAAGGACAGCCGCGCCCATCAATGCGACGGCAGGCCCAATCGTTTGTCCAAGGCTTACATCAGCCATGGTCGCCCTCGGGGTTCTTTCGGAATGGGCTCAATTTTGATTCCTCCCGTCGGACGTAATCGGGGCTGTTTCTTGTGCATCCTGCTTCGGCCATCGCAGTTGCACGAAGCGGCTGATTTCGTGTTGGAGCTCAAGGTCTTCCGGGGTTCCGCCCCCGAAGCCCCCGTGCGGCATCGCTTCGAAGATATGCAATTCGGCCGACACGCCCGCCCGGCGCAGCGCGCGGTGCATACGAACTGTGTTGGAAAGAAAGAGGTCGCGGGTGCCCGACTGTAGAAATGTGGGCGGAAAGCCACTCAGGTCACCATATAGCGGTGATATGTGGGCCTGCGAAAGGTCAGCCCCGGCCGCGTAAAGTAGGTTGCTCGACGTCAGACGCGTAGGCAGCACCAGATCCACAAGCCAATTTGTCTCGAAGCTATCGCCGGACTCCGTCAGATCGACCTGCGGCGACAGCAGCACCAGCCCAGCCGGGAATGGCAAACCCTCGTCTCGCGCTCTGAGCAGGGTCGCGGCCGCAAGATTGCCGCCTGCCGAACGTCCACCGATGACGACGTCTTCCGGTCGGTGGCGCTCAAGCACGTAGCGATAGGCCGACAGGGCGTCGTCCAACGCTGCGGGAAAGGGATGCTCGGGCGGGGTTCGGTAATCCACGCCGTAGCATTTCACGCCATTTTGGTCGGCCTGCATCTGCGCTCCCACACGGCAGGCCTCACCGCCGCCAAACACCAGCGCGCCGCCATGGAAGTCGATATAGGCGCGCCCTTCGTCCGTTAGCGTTCGCGGCGTAGCAAGATGGATCGTTGCGCCATGCCCGGTAAGCGTTTCGACGGTCGAGCCGGATTGTCCGGCCAGCGCATTCACCGCCACCGCATATTGGCCGTCGACCTGGGTCTTGACGTGCAGCCATGCCTGAAGGTCGTCGGGGCTGGGCGCGACGAAGGCCGCGTTCAGCACGCTCCCGTCGGCGCGGACAAGACGTTCCAGCGCGGCACGAGCGGCGTCGCTTATCGAGGACGGGAAAGGGACGGTGTGCTGCGGTACGGCTACGCCGAAGTTCGGATCGTTCATCTGTGCTCGAACTCTTTGATGATGCAGGTACGGATATCCGCCTCCAGGGCTTCCGCCAGCGCTGCGTTGTCATGTCACGATCGCGGTCACCCGAATCTCGATCCGCATTTCCGGAAGACCAAGTGCGTCGACACCAACCTGCGTCCAGATCGGCGCATGATCGGGCATATAGCGCCTGAATAGCGTTGCCATCGTCTCGTTGACCACCGGCGGGAATCCGCCGACGTGGTACGAGTTCACATGCACAACATTCGCCCAGCTTGCCCCCGCGGTGGAGAGTGTGCGCTCGACATTTTGAAAGGCCTGCGCGATCTCGTTTTCGAGGTCGGCGGCTATGACAAGATCGTTGTTCCAACCTCCCTGACCGGAGATTTCCACGCGGTTCCCGATACGCACGGCCTGAGAGTAATGGAGCAGGTCTCGAAGTCGGTCGCCATAACCGGGCGTGACGAAGAATGAGGGTGGTTGCATGATCGTCTCCACGAAGGGGAAAGGTGCGACGGCGCTTTACATGTCGGGCGGGTGGTGGGGCGATGCTTGCTTGGCTCACGAAACCTCGCTCGATCCGCCTGGCGAGCGCAGGCGCCACCAACAGATCGCACCGACAACGAAGATCAGGGCCGTCCTGACGAGATGACCGTCGAGCGCGGAGCCGGAGAGCCGAAGGTCGTCGAAGACCCCTTGCTGGATCGAGTTTACGGCCGCATGCGCAAGCGCCGCGGACCAAAAGCTCCCCGAACGAACGGTCAGCCACCCAAAGAGCAACGATGCGCCAAGCATCTGCAGCGGGAACAGCACCAGCGCGCCGAGCAAGGGGGTTTCCGGGAAGTTGTAGCCGGCGATCAGCCCCGGCAAGTGCCACGCCCACCAGATAAGCGCGACCCATAAGATGGCAGCCACAACGCCACAATGCTGTTCCAGATGGCCTTGAAGAAAGCCGCGCCAGGCAAATTCCTCGCCGGTCGTCGCGACAAGCCCGATGGTCGAATAAATAATCGCAGTGGCGCCAACATTGAGCAGGAAGAGAGGCCAGTGTTGAAAACCAGCGCCCAATACCCATGGTCCTCCCGCGACAGAAACCCCGCTCGCAGCAAAGGTGAACCATCCCGATGTCGCCAATCCCGCCAACATGAGGATCCCGAGCATGGCGAAGGCTATCATCGTTTCCACGCCGATCCCGATCGGGAGGTAGCCTAATTTACCCAAGCGCCAACGGACGCCCTCGCGCGCCGCTCGACTGCGGGTCATAAACGCCAGGGCCAGGAAGGTCGGCGACCACATCACGAGGATGAAGACCGCTTTTGTGAGGCTGTTGTCGAGACCGAGCAGAAGGATAGCCGGAAGCTGGATGCACCAGCTCAGCGCGATAGCCAGGATCGCGTAGAGCACGATTGCCCGGAGCGTCATGGGCCTGCGCAAACTCTCAATGTTGATGGTGGCTCCAGTCATTCAGCACCCACCCGCGCTGGCTCACGGTCGCGGCCGAATACGTCCCAAGCCCGAGCGACGAGAGCTCCAAGAATGAGGAATTCCAAAAGAAACTGGCTCCAGCTCAAAACGCCCACAAGGACGGATTCGCCGGTGAAAGCGCTGTACAAGAGCGTGTTGCCGATCACGCCTTTGAGAAGCGCCACGAGGAAGGCGATGATCAGCACGCGGACTGACCTCGATCTTGGAAGCCCGTCCCAGATAAGCACCGTCATCAGCACCGCCCCGGCGACTGCCTCACCAAAGGACAAATATGCGGCAACGGTGACGTGAAACGGGTATGGAAACGCATAGAGATCGGGACGGGCCAGCCACGCGAAATGCTGGATGAGAGGTTCAAGCGCGTGGGCCACAAGCTTTCGAGCGGCCGTGCTGATCGCGCCGATCGCCAATGCGGCAATTAATAACGACGGAATGCCGAGAACCCATCGCACAGCGACCACGCACGACAGCGCAACGATGGCAACGCGTATCAGCGGACGGATCAGGCCGATCGCCGAATAGGCCCAGGCTCCCGTCACCACCCCACTCATGATCCCTACGCGCAATGTCTCTTGAATGGCAGCCATGATGACGAACGCGATGATCGTCCGCGCCATGATGCTGCGATGAGCCATGCTGGGATGGGCGAGCTTGAGAAAGGCGAGCAACGCACCGGCCATGAAGAATTCATTCAGCCATTGAGCCCAGACGGGTGGCTGAGGCAGCGGAAACGGCACGCCGGCCGCCAGCAGACCGACGTGAACGCTCATCGCCACGGCTCCAGCGAGAACCAGGCTCGCGGATAGCAGGCCGGGTCTTCGAACTGCAGATAAGGCGAAGGGAGCAGTCTGCTGCATCAATGCTCCTTCGTGATTCGGGCGTCCGGAGCTAGCTGGCGAAGTCATGGTCATTTGCCGAGGGATTCATCGAGGGACCGTCCGAGCTTCGTATTGATGACGGGGGCGCCCTCCAGAATGCGTTGAATGGGGCACTTGGCCGCGACGTCGAGCAAACGCTTTCGCTGCGCACCGTCGAGTTCGACACCTCGGATGAAGACGGTCTTCTCGAAGACATCGGCAGGGGTAGATGAGCCCGCAGATAGCTTCTTCGCGTGATCGACCACCACTTCCACATGCTCAAGCGGCCAGTTCTGCTGGCGGGCGAACCAGCGCACGGTGATGGCACTGCATTCGGCCAGGGCGGCCGTCATTAGCTCGAAGGGGTTTGGGCCAAGTCCCTCGCCGCCAGCGCTGATCGGCTCATCACCAACAATGCTGTGAGCACCCATTTCGATTTGAACTGCAAAGAGGCTTTCACCGGTTTCCGAAGCCGTCGCGCGGGTACGCAGTGCCACCATTCGATTTCTCTCCGATCCGTCAGCGCGGATCTGCATGGCGACGCCGCGCGTCGGCGTTGATGGAGGCCGCACGACCTGAGTTCTCGAGACGCGTGATGCACAGGCGGCGACCGGCATAGTCGAAAGCGATCACGCCACCGTTCCAAAGAGGGACGCCCAGGGTGCCGTCGATCCCAGTGCCTTCAAAAGCCGGGACGTCCGAGGTAAGGCTGACCTCCAGCGATCCGAAGCTGGAAGCGCCTGCACGGACATCGGCTACGCGAACGACCGCACCTTTCACCGCACCGCCGACGCCATAGCCTATTTCTTTCGCGACGGCCTTTTGGAGCAGCCTCTTGCCGGGTTCGCTACGAACGAAGTCGCCCCCCAGAACCAACGAACTGTGGCGGGTGCCAAGGTCGACCAGCACCTTGAGGCGAACCGGCCGTTCGCCGCCATCCGGGAGGACTTCGATCTCAACGACTGGAGACTCGTGCACGATCTCCAGCGGAATGGGAGAAGCACATCGAACCGTAGCTCCTGATCTGTCGACGGTTACCTGCCGGCGCGCGTAGTCGACACTGACCGTTCCGTTCTGGAAGGCTGGCGCACCAAGAAGTACATCGACGGGAAACCCGGCCGAGGATGACAGATTGCCAAGATCGACCGCGTATGCGGCGAGGTTCTCGAACCGGAACGGCCCCGCCGCCAGCCGTGAAATGGTGACGGGCATAAGCGCCTTCGCTTCGTTGCCGCCACCGGCGGCATCACCGGCCGAGCCACCCTCGCTGAGGCCGAGTTCCTTGCTGGCCTGCCGGTCGATGAGCACCGCACCCGCCCCACTGTCAAGAACCCCGCTTCGTCGCTGTCCGTTCACGTCCACCGATATCCGGACAAGGTTGTCCGCCAACTCGAAGGGTATGACGGTCACCTCTGAGGTCGTTGGAGTCGGGACGCGGGACGCGGGCGCAGGTGCGTCCTGCACCCTTGCCGGCGATCCTGCCTGACCGCTGCCAGCGAGGAAGAGCGCCGCCACAAGTGCGACGCTGCTCGACACTGAGCCGCTCATTTTTCGGCGCTAGCCGGTTGCGCCGGCTCGTCCGGCAGTGGGATGAATTCGCCATCGTCCGCATCCGGCAGCTTCATGCGGCCCGCCTTCCAGTCGGATGCCGCCTGGGCGAGCCGATCCTTCGAGGACGACACGAAGTTCCAGAAGATGTGGCGCTCGCCGATGGGCTCGCCGCCGAGAACCATGACGGTCGAATGCGTCTTGGCCTTGAAGTGCGAGGCACCCGCACCCAGCACCAGCATCTGGCCGGCTTCGTAGCGCGTGCCGTGCATCTCGATCGCGCCCGCCGCGATGTAGAGCGCGCGTTCCTCGTGCTTGTCCGGCACCTCGGCAACCGCGCCTGGCTCCATCTCGAGATGGGCGTAGAAGAGTGGGGAATGGGTCTTGGCACCCGCCGTGAGGCCGTAGGCGCTGCCGGCGATGAGATGACCGGCAACCCCGCCGTCGTTCCAGTGCGGAAGGTTCGTTCCCGCATAGTGGGTGAAAGATGGCGCCGTCTCCTCGAACTCCTCAGGCAGCGCGACCCACGCTTGGATACCATGCAGGCGGTCGCCGACCGCGCGGGCATGCTCGAAACGCTCGCTGTGCGTGATTCCGCTGCCAGCCGTCATCCAGTTCACTTGCCTTGGCCGAATCGGCTGCTCGTAGCCCAGGCTGTCCCGGTGCATGATCTCGCCCGAGAACAGATAGCTCACGGTCGAAAGCCCGACGTGGGGATGTGCCCTTACATCGAACTTGCGGTCGAGGCCGAGAGCCAGATCGACCGGTCCCATGTGGTCGAAGAAGATGAAGGGGCCAATCATACGGCGCTTCGCGAAAGGCAGGACGCGGCCGACTTCGAAGCCGCCGCCCAGGTCGCGGCGACGCTGCTCGATGACCATTTCAATCATGGGGGCTCTCCGGCGCGATGATGTCGGCATATTCGGGATGCCGCGCGTAGTAGGCGGCCATGAAAGGGCAAAGCAGAACTGCCTTGCGTCCTGTGGCACGGATCGCCTCAAAGGTGCCGTACGCGAGTTTCGATCCGAGCCCTTGACCGGAGAAGTGTTCCGGCACGATCGTATGGGTTAGCACGATACTGTCGCCCTCGAGCCTGTAATAGGCTGCAGCCATCTCGTGGCTGCCTTCGATCGGCAGCTCGAAGCGGTGCTCGGGGGGATTGTCCTCGACGGCGCTCACGCGAGGGCCTCCCCTTTGGCGAACGCCAACAGGTCGGCGTTGATGATGTCGGGATGGGTCGCGAACATGCCGTGCGACAAACCGGGGTAGGTTTTGAGCGTGCCGTTCGGGAGAAGTTTGATCGCAGTGCGGGCGGAGGCATCGATCGGCACGACCTGATCGTCTTCGCCGTGCATCAAGAGCACGGGCAGCGATACCGCCTTCAGATCCTCGGTGAAGTCAGTTTCGGAGAAGGCGACGATACAGTCGTAGTGGGCCTTCGCGCCGCCCATCATGCCTTGGCGCCACCAGTTGCGGATCAGGCCTTCGCTGACTTCTGCGCCGTCGCGGTTGAAGCCGTAGAATGGACCGCTGGGCACAGCGAGGAAAAACTGCGCGCGGTTGCGGCTGAGCGCTTGGCGGAAACCATCAAAAACCGACATCGGCAGCCCGCCGGGATAGCGCTCCGTCGCCAGCATGATGGGCGGCACCGCGCCCAGTAGGACGGCCTTGGCGACGCGCCCCGGTGCGCTGCGTGCAACGTAGCGGATCACTTCGCCACCACCCGTCGAATGTCCGATATGCACCGCGTCCTTCAGATCCAGCGCTTCGGCCAGTTCCGCGACGTCGGCCGCATAGGTGTCCATCTCGTTGCCGATATCGGTCTGATCCGAGCGGCCATGGCCGCGCCGGTCATGCGCGACCACACGGTAGCCTTTGCCGAGAAAGAACAGCATCTGGTTGTCCCAGTCGTCGGAGCTCAGTGGCCAACCGTGATGGAACACGATGGGCTGGGCGTCGCGCGGTCCCCAATCCTTGTAGAAAAGGCGGGTGCCATCCTTTGTCGTTAGTGTTGACATCTACTGGTCAATCCTTCTCGTCGGAGTGTCTTCCTGTGGCTCAGATCAGCCACAATCGCAGTGCGGCCGGCTTGGAGGCCATGGTCTGGCGAACGGTGCCCGGCATCAGTTCCGCGTCACGCTTCCCGCGTAACCGCTCAGCCCTCCGCCTGATTGGGGAAGGTGGCTCCGCCGGCCGCGATCTGCGCGACGGCGGCCGCGATCTGCGATCTGGCATGCGCGATCCCCGCTTCACGCGCTTCGGGACCAAAGCCGATCTTCTCGGCGTGGACAAAGGCGACGTCGGTGATCCCGATAAAGCCGAGCAGCTGCTTGAGGTAGGGCTCCTGGAAGTCGATGACCTTGGCCGGCCCCTCGGTATAGAGACCGCCACGCGACTGGATCACGATGGCGCGAATGCCCTTGAGCAATCCTTCCGGTCCGGACTCGCCGTAAGCGAACGTGACGCGCGGACGCAGCACATGGTCGAACCAGGTGCGTAGTGACGACGGAATGCTGAAGTTATACATGGGCGCGCCGATCACGAGGACCGTCGCGTGCTGCAGCTCAGCGATGAGATCGTCCGATAGCGACTTGGTAACGAGCTCATCCTCAGTCGCCGCGACGGCGCGAATGCCGGCGACGGTTTTCGGCGTCAGGTGCGGTATCGGGTCACCGCCCAGGTCGCGACGGGTGACGACGGCATCGGGGTTCGCCGCCAGCAAGGACTGCACGGTGTCCTCCACCAGGGCACGCGAAACCGATCCTTCGCCCGAAGTGCTGCTATTAATCGCGAGAATTCGGTCCATACAGCGCTCCATTCTATCTCTGAAGCGCAGCCTACCATTCCCCCAAGCGGCTCAGTAGCATCGCCCGATGACAAGCTGTGTCGCAGAATGCGGAACTCTCCTGACCGTCTTGGCCCCGGGCGGAGTAGATCCACGGGAGTCGACGCGTGCTTCCCTCCTGAACCGGCGCTCGCCCGACGGACAGTTCCTGTAGCGGCCGTGCATGGTGCGACGGCGCCACCCGCACGTCACCGCCACGGGGCTGAATGGGGTTGCTAACGCGCCGAATTATCCGGCCTTGGGTGGTGAAATCAGTTGGGTCCGGCCAGTTGGATCCGAAGCGCATCAAGTTCCGCGTCGGTTTGTTCGCGGATCGCGCGCATCATGCGTTCCGCATCATGATCGATCGACGATCTGGGCGGAACATGCCGTTGGATCGATAGCTCCACCACGCGCGCCGCAACGGTGGTCGGTTCGCCCTGCGCTGCGGAGCCGGCGAGCTTCTCCATACAGACGCGCAGGCGATTGCCATAGAGCTTCCGCTGAGCCGCCGTCATGCTGTGGTCGATCTGCGCCAATGCCGCGGTAGCGCGCGAACCGGCCGCTTCGAGATCGCTCATCGATGCGACGATGACGTCGATACCGAAGGGCTTCAACTCTGCCCGGTAGGCAGCCGAGAAGGCCTCCATTGCCGCCTGCGACGCACCCGATACGCCATCAAAGTGACGAGGCATCTCCGCCGTCCATGAACTGATCTGGACGATGCGTCCGTGCGCCATCCGCAATGCCGGAAGGAAGGCGTTGATCACCGCGAGCCCGCCGAACACATTCACTTCAAATCCCTGACGGACCTCCTCCAGCGGGAGAAGTTCAAGTGGACCTGGCGACAGGTGGGTCGTGTTGTTGATGAGAATATCGAGTCCGGAGGCTCCGATCGCCTCGGACACTCCTGCGGCCCAAGCACTCACCGGCCCTGCATTCTTCAGATCGCATACCGCCAGACTGACACGCCCGTTGGATGCACGCCGTAAATCCTCCGCCTCCTGTGAAGAATTGGCGGTGCCGAAGACGATGTAGCGCTTGGCGGCGAGCCCAAGCGCGATCTCACGTCCAAGACCCCGCCCAGCACCCGTTACCACGACGGATCGACCGGACCGTCCAATGCGCGTCGGCATGTCGTGTGCCCTTTGCCCTTTGCTCGAAAGTGGAAAGCCTCATCCTGTTCGAAGGCGTTCCCGCACCATGGGAGCGACTTCAGCACCGAGGAATTCGATCGACCTTTTCATCGCGGCCGTTTCGAGCGACGCGGTACTCATTTGGAAGGTGATGCGGGAGACGCCGCCCAGCGCCTCGCTGGCGCGCAACATCTTGGCCGCCACCGTTTCCGGGCTGCCGACCAGGAACGCGCCCTCCGGGCCGGCCATGTCGTCGAACTGCGCGCGTGTCGGCGGCGACCAGCCGCGCTCGCGGCCGACTTTGCCGGTCAGGTGCGCCCAGCCAGGAAAGAAGGCGTCGCGCGCCGCGGCGTCGGTCTCACCGACGAAACCCATCGCATGAATGCCAACCTTGAGTTTGGCAGGATCATGTCCGGCCTCGGCACCTGCCTCGCGATAGGAATCGACCGCCGGCCTGAACCGATCAAACGTGCCACCGATAATGGCCACCATCAGCGGAAGGCCTAGCGTTCCGGCGCGCGCGAACGATTGCGGCGAGCCACCAACGCCAACCCAAACCGGGAGGCGCGGCTGATGAGGCCGCGGGAATACACCCTGACCGTTGAGTGCCGGCCGAAACCGACCTTGCCACGTTGGGTGGCTCGTTTCGCCGAGCTTCAGGAAGAGTGCAAGATTCTCCGCAAACAGCTCGTCATAGGCACGCGTATCGAGACCGAACAGAGGGAACGCCTCGCCGAACGAACCCCGCCCGACGACGAGCTCGGCACGCCCCCGGGAGATCAGGTCGATCGTCGCGAATTCCTGGAAGACCCGCACGGGATCCGCCGCGCTCAGAATCGTCACAGCACTGGTGAGCCGAATACGGCTTGTGCGCGCAGCAGCCGCGGCGAGAATGATCGACGGAGCGGAATCGAGGAACTCGGCCCGGTGATGCTCCCCGATGCCGAACACGTCGAGCCCGACCCGGTCCGCGACCTCGACCTCCTCAAGCAGCTCTGCCATACGATCGGTCGCCGACGGCAGCGCGCCGGTCGTGGGATCGGGCAGAATCGCTGCAAAGCTGTCGATACCTATGTCCATCGAAACTACTCCACTGAAGCCATGTCGAGCGACGCCGGGGAAATCAGGCGACCACCTCGGCAATCTCGATCAGGTTGCCGAAAGGGTCGGCGAAGAAGGCAAGCCGGCGGCTGATGGCTTCGACCAGGAACGGCCCGGCCACGATAGTCACACCGCGTTCCCGCAGCTTTTCGAGCGTCACGTCGATGCTCGCGACCTCGAGGCAGAAATGGTGATATCCGGCATAAACGAGGCTTTCGCCCAGATCAGCGTAGGGCCGCACATCGCGGGGGGCCGGCTCGCCGCCGCCCAGGATCTCGATGTGAAAGCGGTCGTCGGCTGGCGGTGCGATGAAGGCCAGCTTCTGGTCGCCATAGTCCCATTCGGCGACCACCCGGAAGTCGAGCGTCTCTACATACCAACGCTTGACGGTTTCATAGTCGGGCGCGCGCACCGCGACGTGATGGCCGCGCATGTCGGCGAAGGGCGAAGCAGCATTGTACGCGGGCGGAACGAGGTCGGTCATGAGAGCCCTCCTTCGTGATGAAAAATACGAAAACGCGGTAGAACCACTGCCCGCAGAGACCTGTAAGGCGACGATCGACCCCGCAGGCCCATCGCCCCCGCCGGGCCGAGGATGGGGAGCGCCGACCACCGCACGATCAGAACCTGAACGTCGTCTGGAAGCCAATCATCTTGATCGTCCGCGCCGGCCCGGTTTCCCGGATGAATTCCCCGGGCTGGAACGCACTGAGCGATCCCGTAAAGTTCACGTTCGGCGTCGCCTGCCAGCTTACGGCCAGTTCGAGCTCCTTGCCGATGAAACGCGCGTCGCTGTCCTTGCCGCTGCGGACCAGGAAACCGGGGACCGAGTAGACCCCGTCCTGGGTGCTCTGGCGCCAATAGGCCACGCCGGTCAGCGACACCGCGACGTCCTTGTGGGGATGAACCGTGATCGATGGCCGGACGTGGATCAGGTTTCTCGGACCGACCGGCGACAGCGCTCCAAAATACTTGCCGTTGGGGAAAAGTGCATTCAGCGTTCCCAGCTTGTGGTCGTTTGGATTCCCGTCGCCGGATACGACGTCGGCTGTGAGCCCAAGCTCGGGTTGCAGCGATACGTCACGGAAGCGATACCGCGTCTCGAACCCCGCGCCCCACGCCTCAGATTGGTAACCGGCGAAGGTGCCGCGCTGATTCGCCGCCTCGACATTCCAGGCCCAGGTCCCGTTGTCTCCAAAGATTCGCGAACCGAAGGTGTGCGCCAGTTGCCTGCCGGCCCCCTGATCGAAGACGGCGTTCTGATCCTGCAACCCGATGTAATACACATCGAAGCCGTTCAAGTGGCTAGAGTCGAGCCACTGCGTGGCGTAAAGGCCCCATACCTCCTTGCTGCGCGATCGTCTGTCGTTGAAGTCGCCCAGCCGCGTGTCGACCGGCTGGAGGTAGAAGCCGGTCACCTGGCGCGTCTTGCCGGTGTAGATCGCTTCAAACCCGTCGAACGGCAGAGGAACGCCGGTTCCATAGCGCCGGTCGATGAACCGCCCCGATCCGAAAGAAACGAGCTTGCGGCCCGCCGACAGGCGGAGCGTATCGTCACCCGCCACCGGCAGGTCAACGTCGACGAACGCCTGCAGCATATCGATGCCGGTGGCGTCCGCCGGGCCCTTCGGCCGATCTGTGCCCGAAATCCCCGAAAGAATCGGCATCGCGAAAACGCGGACCTTCCCGAGGTGCAGGTCGGCGTAAGGCATCAGACGGTTCCAGACGTAACCGTCGTTCGGCGATGATCCCCACAGCACATTGTCATAGCCTTCGTAGCGCGTGCGCGCCTCGAGGCCGGTCGAGAGGTAAACGCTGCCGTCGTCGTTCAACGAAATATATTTGAATGGCTCGGCCCAATCCCCCGTCCGCTTTGCGGGATCGGCGAGCCAGGACCAGTCTTCCGAATAGCGCTCGATCGTCAGCGTCGGGGCGCGTTCCACGTTGGTCGAAACCTGCGCGTTTGCCGCGAACGGTATCGCCGCCGCGGCGGCGACGAAGAGCAGGCGCCACCCGGCATCGGTGAGCGAAATGTTGCGTTGACCGCCATCGCCGGAAAGAAGATGTCTTGCGCGTCTGAGCCGCAGCATGGTGATGGCGAGCATCGACATGACACCGGTCTTCCACAGCGCGCCTGGCCGATACTCGCCAACCATCGCGATCAGCCCGCGTCGGACTCGACGGGGGTCTTGAGGAGCTGCTGCTCCCACAGATACGCAATTCCGCTGCCGCCAAAGTGCTGAATGAGGATCTCGGTCAGGTCTTCGACATGCTCGGTGCGCGCCCAGTCGCGCTGCCATTCACCAGCGAGCGCCATGACAGTCATCGGGTTCGCACCGGCCGCGATCATCCGCTGGACGGCGACCTCATGAGACTCCTTCGAGATACCGCCCGACGCGTCGGTGATCACCGTCACGTCCCAGCCTTCGCCGGCGGCCTGGATCACAGGCATCGCAACGCAGACTTCGGTCCAAAGGCCCGCGATGATGAGCTGCTTACGGCCGGTCGCCTTGACCGCGTCCACGACCTTCTGGTCCTGCCAGGTGTTGACCCAGGTCCGGTCGATCACCTCCTGACCCGGAAAGACGTCGGTGATCTGCTTGAAGAGGAGCCCGCCGCGGCCCGCGATCACGCTGGTGAGAATGGTCGGAACGTTGAAGGCTTTCGCCAGCTTCGCCAGGGCGGTCGTGAGATTGACCACAGCCTGAGGGTCGTGGCTGTTCAAGTTCGCGAGTTGATAGGGCTGGTGGTCAATCAGAACGAGGACTGAATCTTCGGGGCGAAGAAGCGAGTCGAGGCCGTTGCGGAATGTCATGGCAGGTCTTCCTTCCTAAAATTGGTTCCGTGGATCGCCGACATCGATCAAGACGACGTCCCGGGTTCGAATGTTGCCATTCCCCTTTCCGGTGCGGTAGCATCGGCGGACGATGTACTGTGTCGCACGAAGGGGAACGCTGAATGGAAATTGAAGATTTGCGGACGTTCGTCGAGGTCGCCGACGCGGGGGGTGTGACGCCCGCCTCTCGCCGCCTCGGCATATCCAAATCAATGGTCAGCCGGCGGCTTGTCCGGCTTGAGGCGGAGTTAAGCGTCCAGCTTCTCGCTCGCACCACCCGGGGTGCCGCGCTTACCGAAGCCGGCGCGACGTTCCGGGAATACGCCGCGCGGGTGGTCGCCGAGATAGATCTCGCCAAGGAAACAGTTCTGCCGGCAGGCGAGTTGAGGGGACGCCTCCGCGTCGCAGCGCCGCTGTCATTTGGACCGACGCACTTCGCGCCGGTCCTCGCCGATATGGCCTCGCGCCATCCGGAACTACACATCCACGCCGCCTATACGGATCGGTTCGTCGACCTGGTCGGCGAGGGATACGATTGCGCGATCCGCGTCGGCATGCTGCCCGATTCTAACCTGATCGCCAGAAGAATTGGCCCGCTTATCGGTAAGTACGTCGCGTCGCCGGCCTACATTGCAAAGCACGGATCACCGGAAACGCCCGAAGAGCTGGTGACCCATCAGGCGCTGATGCAGGGAACCGAGACATGGCTCGCTACGGTCGATGACAAGGTCATCACGATGCGACCGCAAGGTCGGTTCAAGGCTGACAACGGCGTCGCCCTGGTCGCCGCTGCGGTGGCCGGGATCGGGATCGCAGCTCTTCCTAACGACCTTATCCAGGAACATCTGGACTCGGGCGCACTGGTGCCAGTGATGCCGAATCATCCCATCCCTGAGCATGGCATTTACGTCGTCCGTCCGCCGGGACAGCACCCGTCGCGTAAGATTCGGGTCCTCACCGAGATGCTGATCGAGTGTTTCGGGCGCTCGACCGAGGATACGGAAACGCTCTCAGTATGAAGACCCCCATCAGCTTGACTTCGCCCTCAATGCGAAGGCGGTTTCGGCCCTTCTCCCACGACGCTTGCGAGGCCCCTCGGAACGGGCGCGCACCGCTGGGACTTCGCGGTCGACGGCGAACGTCGATTGACGTCGGCAGAACTCAGGCAAGGCGCCATCTGCCTCTCTCCTCCCGCAGCAGCGTGGATCAGCGCTGAGCGCCAAGGAAAGCATGCGGCGTCTCGTGGCTGGGATCGTGCCCGCGGCGAGCACCATAGATCTGTGCCCGCCGCCAGGTCTGTCGTTTGGACTTACTTCTCTCCGTAGTAGCTCCCGAAGTATTTGACGGGCGACCATGCCGGAAGGATCGCGGGGAGCTCTGGCGAAAGGTTGCGATAATCCTGCCCGCCGAAGACGACTTTGCCGTTCATGACAGTCAGGACAGAGGAGACCGACTTGATCTGGTCCTCCGGCACCGCGAAGTAATCTCTGTCGAGCACCGCGAAGTCGGCCAAATATCCGGGAGCGATGGCGCCGATCTCCGCTTCTGCGTTCATGAACCACGCGCCTCCGATGGTGAAAAGTCTCAGCGCCTCGGCTCGGGTAAGCCGGTTGTCCTTGGCGAGCGCTTCGGATCCGGACACGGACTTGCCGGTCACCATCCAGCTTATGCCAACCCACGGATTGTACGTCGCTGCCCGGAAGGCATCGGTGGTCATGGCCAGCGGGATGCCGCTGTCGACGAGCATGCGAAGGCGCGGCGTCTCCAATGCCTTCTCCCGACCATATGTCTTGATGAAGCCATCTGCGTGCAGCGCCATCTTGCCATCCAGGGCGATACCGCCCCCCAGCTTCTTCACCCGAGCGATATTCTGCGGACTGATGGTCTCGGCGTGTTCGAGACTCCACCGCAGCCCGCCGAGCGGAATGGTTTCGTTCACCTTCTCCAGAGCATCGAGGAAAGGCGAGATGTTCTCGTTATAGCTGATGTGCATGCGAAACGGGATGCGCCGCTCGACCAGCTTCTTCACATCCTCCTCGACGAAGCGCCGCATCGTGTCCGGCTCGATGACGACCGCTGGGCGGTCGAAATTCTCGTGGTCGTGCACTTCTCCGCTCAAGACCTCGCCGGCTCCGCGATACTCATGCCCGTGCGTCAAGGCGGGATACAGGTTCTGTCCCGGGCTGATCGGCGCGGTCTTCGTGATCGCCTCAAGCTCCAGATCCACCATGTTCACCGGCCCGCCATCGCCGAGTTGCAGATCTACAAAGGGCATACGCACATTGAGGCGGTTGTCGCGAGCAAGGACGCTTACCCTTGCCTGCGCGTCGGGATATGGCCACCTGCCGCCGTTATCGATAATCGAGGTCACGCCGAACCGGTTCAGGCCGTGAACGCTATAAGCCAGCGAACTCACCTGTTCGTCGAAACTGGGCTGCGGCACCATCGCTTCCAAGGCAAGAAACAGCCACGTGTAGCCGTGGACCACGCCGGTGGGATTTCCGCGGCCGTCTTTTTCGATCTCGACGCCGTCGAGCTTCGGAAACCGATCAGTCCCTACGCCGAGCGCCGTCATCGCCTGCTTGTTCAGGAAGGCCTGATTGTACGCATATTGCACGATCGCAGGGTGATTGGGCACCGCTTCGTGTAGCTCGTCCAGCGTCGGGAATCGGTTCTCCTTGAACTGATAAGGAGACCAACCTCCGATTACCTTGACCCACTGACCTTCCGGCGTGCGTCTTGCCTGCTCGCGAAGCATCGTCAATGCTTGGCGCAGCGTCGGCACACCATCCCAGCGGACATTGTAGTTGAAGGCCAGGTCATTGAGGACGTGGATATGGGCATCGACAATGCCAGGCACGACCCTACGGCTGTGGGCATCGATCACCTTGGTCGAAGGGTTCTTCAGGGCCAAGATGGCCTCATCGGGGCCGGCCGAATAGATCCGCCCGTCCTTGACGGCCAATGCCGTCGCCTCTGGCTGGGCACGGTTGCCAGTGAAAATCTTCGCGTTGAAAACGATCAGATCAGCGCCAGAGTTCTGCGGCGCCGGCTGCGCCTGAACTGCGGAGAACCAAACAATCGCTACGAACCCGATCAATGCTTTCCGGATCATTTTCACTCGCCCCATAAGATGTTCGAAATGGCTCGGCGTACCCGCTTAGTTATCGGCGACGGCACTCGCGGCGGTCCGGGTTGCGTTCGCAACGCTGCTGGCGCGCCCGTTCGGCCATGATCTGGCCGTCCCTGGCGATGCGTGAGAGCCTTTCGGTCTCCTCAATCGACCGGAGTTGTTTGGTGTCGCGCCTGTGCTGCTGCGAAAGCATGCAATCGCTGAAGGCGGGTGTGCCATACCTGTTGCCGAAGCTCTCGCACGTGCGCGCGTCCTCGCGTTGCTTCCGATTCCAGCCTTGCGCGCTCGCGTCATCTCCTCCGAAACCCATGCAGAGCATGGTGACGATGCCAACGGATACGAGAGCGGCGTGTTTACGTGCGAGAAGGCGTAGCATTGGGACTCCTGGTACTGTTCCGACGAGGCGCCGCGGTTCGTGTGCGATGCGAGCAGTTTCGTCGTCGGCTTCGTCGCACCCGCCTCCTAATGGGACTAACAATCCTGTGGTCGCGCCAGTAGCTCCACAAAATGACTTGCTGTGTCGCGTAATGCGGAACGCCATCGCCCTTACCAGTCAAGCGCCGCGATCACTTCGAATTATCGTTGCCCAATCAGTCAACGGCATCAGGTCGCGGCGCCACACTGTCGATCACTCCGGCGACCCCGGCGCCTGCGAGTTGGAGCGACTGATTTGGGAAGGTCCCGCTTGATGCCCGGAGACATTCCAACCGTGCCCCAGCCTCGCAAGTCACGGCGACGCAGGCATCGCGGGCGTTCCTGCTTGCGTGACACAGTTGCCCCGGTTCCGGAGCTACTGATCCCGTTCTCGATACGATATGGATTCGACAAATGCGGCCGCCGCCAAAAATCAGGAGGCTTGAATGTCGGACCACTATCAGAAGCTTCGCGTCGCGCACCGGTCGGGCGTCGTGACCGTCACGATCGAAAATCCACCGGTCAACATTCTCGACGCCGCGCTCATGACGGACCTGCGGAATTTTCTGATCAAGGTTCGCAACGATGATGCTACGCGCGTGATCGTCTTCGAGAGCGGTTCTCCTGACTTCTTCATCGCTCATGTGGATATGGCGTTGATCGACGATCCGCATGCGTTCGACGAGATCGCGCGTGATGTGCCCGCTGGCCTAAACGTCTTCCAGGCACTTGGGGAACTGGTTCGCGAGCTTCCGCAAGTAACCATTGTGAAGCTCGCTGGCGTAGCGCGGGGCGGCGGCGCCGAGTTCATCGCCGCCTGTGACATGGCCTTTGGAGCGATCGGACGAGCCGGTCTCGGCCAGGTCGAGGCACTCATGGGCATCGTGCCGAGCGGAGGCGCGATGCAATATCTTTCGACGCGCATGAGCCGCGGGCGCATCCTGGAAATCATTCTGGGAGGCGGCGTTTTCAGCGCGGAGGAGGCCGCCGCCTATGGTTGGATCAACCGGGCGCTGCCCGCGACCGAGCTCGACGATTTCGTCGATACGCTGGCCCGCCATATCGCCGCCTTGCCGGCTGGCGTAGTGCAGGCAGCCAAACGTGTGCTGCCGCCTCCCGATCTCGGGGCCGGGTTCGTGCGCGAGCAAGCGGAATGGAGCAGGCTCTTCGCCGAGCCAGCGGCTGAGGCGCTGATCCGAGGCGGTCTGGCGCGGGGTGCCCAAACGGTGGACGGAGAAAGGCGTCTGGAGGAGATCCTGCGCAGCATATCGCCGTAGCGCTGCTCGAACGACGCGGCTTGCGACATCAAGCGATGGTTCGGGCCAAGAGAGCCGCGGATCGGCGCTTCGCACCACAGGACCCGACTGGACACGGTTGTGTCGAGGTTGCGTGCGTCTTCACGGCTGATGCCTTGGCAACAATGGCTGGGAGTTGATGTGGAGACGATCGGCAGGGCCCTCACCGAAATGCAACGGGTGCTTCGGCGGGATCTCATATCGCTGCGGCCATACCTGGAGCCAGCTTTTTGACCATGGTCCTCCCGCCCCCTTGTGACGAGTTGACTGCGCGCGGTATGTCAGGCGCTGTCGCGAATCCGGGATCGGGAACCATGGTCGCGACGATCCTAGCCTCGAGCTTGGCTGTGACCGTCGCATCGATCATCACAGTCGCACTGCCTTCGATGCAGCGCGATCTTGGCGCGGACTCCGCCGGTCTGCAGTGGATCATCAACGCCTATCTCCTGCCGATGTCGGCGTTGGTATTGCTCGGGGGGGCGCTCGGCGACCGTCTCGGGCGCAAGCGCTTTTTCATACTCGGCCTGGTGATCTTCGCGCTTGCGACCCTGGGCTGCGCATGTGCGCCCAACCTAGCGGTGATGCTCGCCGCACGCTTCGTTCAAGGCGTCGGCGCCGCCCTTGTCATCCCCAATAGCTTGGCGCTCCTTGCCGATGCCTACTCCGGGAAGAGGCGCGGACGCGCGGTCGGCACATGGGCGGCCGCGAGCACAATCGCCGGAGCGGCGGCTCCGCTGCTAGGAGGCGTCGTGGTCGATCACGCCGATTGGCGCTGGTCTTTCGCGATTGTCATACCTGCTGCAGCGGCGGCTCTTTTGATGGCAATACAAAGCATCCCAACCGATGTATCGCCACCGCAGCGCGTTCCGCTCGACTTAGCCGGAGGCGCGCTCGCCGTAGTCTCACTGGGAAATCTAGTTGTCTCGCTTACCTACCTCCCTCACTCAGGTACGTCGAACCCGGTCGTGATCGGCACAGCCGGGGTAGGACTTATGAGCCTTGTGGCCTTTTTGTGCGTCGAACGGCGCAAGAAAGCGGATGCGATCATGCCCCTCGGCATCTTCGCTTCCGGAAGCTTCTCGGGAATCTCGATCCTCACCCTGCTCCTTTACTGCGCCCTTGGCGGGTTCATGGTCCTGCTTCCCCTCTTCTTCATGAACGGACTTGGCTATTCCGCGACACGGGCTGGTTTCGCCCTTCTGCCGTTACCGCTCGTTATGGGGACGCTATCGCGACCTCTGGGAGGGCTTGCAACGAAATGGGGAGTCCGGCGAACCTTGTCGCTTGGACCTGTGGCAGTCGCGATCGGATTCGCGCTTATCGCAACCCTCCGCGAGGAGCGGGTCAGCTATTTGCTGAATATTTTTCCCGGTCTCGTGACGATATCCCTCGGGATGGCGCTCACGGTCGCGCCCCTCACCACCGCCGTGATGAACGCGGTGGAGAACAGGTTCGTTGGTGTCGCTTCCGGACTGAACAACGCCATCTCGCGAACAGCCGGTCTGATTGCCACGTCTCTTCTGGGTTTGGTCCTCCCAAGCGCAAACACCGATAAGTCCGAGCTTCTAAACGGACTCGTCCACGCCTCGTGGGTCGGATGTGCCCTCGCCATGGCGGCAGCAATCATATCGTTCGCGAAGATCAGGGAGGAAGAGGTCAATTCTGACCTTAACGTCAACTCCCGGTGATCCGAAACACGGAACAGCCGCATATCCTCGCCCAATCGCAGAGATCGTCCACATATCCGTGGCGCAGCACCTGCTCGGCACCTAGCGCCGTCGATAAGGCACCGCGCGGCCAACCCCGCCTATGTGGCCTCTATGGTATCCGTTTCTCCGATACCTGCCTGGAACGTCTTTCGCAGCGGTGAATGCCGCAGCATGTATGTCAGTGCGGAAGCGTGAGGCTCCAGTCCCGGGCGCATGAACAAAAACCCGAAGCGACCCTCGACAGGCTACCGCGATGATCAAACTCAAGACGCGGTGACACGGCCCTGGTTGTGCTACCGAAGGAGGCGGTAGTGCCAGATAGCAAATTCCTTACGCCCGACGAGGTGGCTGAACGCTATAGGGGCGGCATTTCGGTCGGGACACTTCGAAACTGGCGCGCGATGCGTCTCGGCCCATCCTTCGTCAAAATTGGCAAGGCCGTGCTCTACCCGCTCGACGAGCTTGATGCATGGGATGAAAAGAATAAGGTGCAGTGCCGTGCATCCAGGGGCTTCGGCGCGCACGGTGGTGATCAGGCGTGATGGTCACGTTCGGGCATGATCAACCGCTCCCAGCCTCCGGCCCCAGTCCTCGCCACATTCCAATTTATTCCATAATAATCAATGTCTTATGGTATTTAAAGGCATGGTCCACAATTATCCCGCTCAGCACCCGACGGGCATTGTCGGTCAAGCATGATCCCGGACAATCAAGATGTAACAAACGTTCAGTGACTTAGCAGGAGTCAGAATGACCGAAGTGGGGTGATAAATTAAGAGATCTCTCCCAGATGTCGCTTCGCACCAATTTTGCAATATTACTTATATTAAACAGTTCTTTAAGCCATCATAACGGCCCTACAGCCGCGATTAGGCGCTGGCGCCGTATCGCACTTGAGCTCTTGAAAGAGTTGGTCGAGGCCGGCACCAAATTTCAGTCCGGGCCAGGTAGCTGATCGCGCAGCCAGTCGGTCAAGCCTTCGTGAAATGCTGAGTCGACATAAACATCGCAGCGCAAAACTACACCCGCCGGCATGTCGACAACGAGATGGAGGCCTGCGGCATAGCCATAGGCGCCGGCCTGTTCGGTCATCCCCTTCAGTTTCCAGATATCGCCTTCGAAGTCGTTGTTTGCCGCCTTCTTTGCTTCGACGACGAGCAGATTTTCGCGCTGGCCGACGCGGTGAACGATGAGATCTGGCCGGATTGCGGCTTCCCGGCCAGGATCGTCCTCATGCAGCGGATAATGCAGCCGCTTGGCGACGTCCCCTCGGCGGTTCCATTCGACATTGACCGACCAGCCCGGGAATTTGCCCTCGAGCAGCACCGCGAGGCGCCCCACGATCGCCTGCTCTGAAGGATCGGCATAGGCTAAATCCTTGTCTTCGAGCAGCGTACCGATAGCGCCAGCGAGTATTGCAAGCGCAGCTTGAGGATCATGGGTCAAATCAGACAATATAGCTTGAGATCCTCTGTTTCGAAAGAAAGCGCCGTGCGCATGGGGGAGCCCTAATCTTGCTCTGCGAGTAAACTCTTCAAATTACGCATGACGGTGGCAGACATGACACCGGACGGCATGCCGTGCAGGCGTGCCAAACCATCTACAGCGATCCAGACATCACTCGGCGTGGTCGGGCGGGCGTTGGTCTGGGTGAATGGTCCATCTGTTTCCGTCAGAACTCGATCCAACGGGAGCGCCTTGGTTATCGCTGCGCGCTTCTCATTCGCGAGCATCTCCGCGTTCACTGAAAAATAGCAGCCGAGATCGACCGCCCTCTTGGCCTCCGCTGCGGTGCCGGTGAACCAATGAAGCACCACGCGACCCCGGGTAGGCGGCAGGTACTGCTCGATCATATCGAGCACGGCCTTGGTCGCTCGGACGCTATGAGTCGTGACGATCTTGTTCCCCGCCACCGCGCAAAGCGACAACATGCGAGCGAAAATCTCCTTTTGCGCTTCGAACGACCGGTAGAATCGAGGGCCGGCGTCCAGTCCGACCTCGCCTACATAGCGGGTTCGCGGGAGCAGCTCCTCCCATAGCCCGATCTCATGGGCGCGTTCAGCGACCAGTTGAGGATGCAGGCCGAGAGCTGCCCGAACATGGCGGGTAGCCGACGCCAGTTCGTGGTTCCGCGGCCAAGCCCTGGGCGTGGTGGTCACGGTGAGGGTGAACACGCCATCGCGCTCGCAACGCTCCACCGCGGCCGCGTGATCGGGGTAGAGGTCGAGGTGGCAATGAAAATCAACGAGACCAGATCGCATAGTGCCTCTTATAACGGTGCGGCTCGAACGCCAGCCAGCAACCGCCCAACCTCTTCCAATCCGCGGCGATAGACATCGGCCAGGGCATCGTGCCGGGAAGGATCATCGTAGAGTGGCCCCGGCTTGTGTATGAGGGCCTTGGCGAGATCCGGGCGCTTCGATAACCGTGCGATCGCGATCTGGAAGGATCGGACCTGCTGACCTTCGGCCTGCTTAGTGTCCAAAGTGGCGGCCTTCAGGTCGGGTACGCCGTAAACTGTCGAGTCCTTGCCTCTTAGGGAAGCCCGCCGAATGAGACATGGCAGGCAATACCCGCAGTGCCCCTGCGGCTTCTTGGTCCAGCGCCCCTTCGTTGGTGACGAACATGATAGCGACAACGGGGCAAGCTGCTTTAGCAGTGCAGGATTGGCGCATTGGGCGACCATCTCCCCTTTGGTCTTGTCCCAATAGGGATTCTCGACCTTCCCCGCCACGCCAAGCGCCCGGAGCAACTCGTTCCACCGAGCCATGTAGAAAGGATGCGTCGTCCGGGTGCTGAGCGCACCCAGCCGAAGCCGATCGAGCGGCACATTGAGTGCGATCAAACCGTTCTCCGGCACCTTAAGCACGAAGTCGCGCCCGAGCGCGGTGCCGGCGGCGACGCCCAAGGAGAAGAACAGGAACGAGCGGCCGCGCGTCGTATCTTCCGAGCCGACATCCTGGACCAAGCCGCTATCGAAGCTCATCCACACCCGCAGCCGATCGAAGGCGGATGATTTGTAAGCGGCTTTCAAACCGTCGAAACACTGCTCCTGCGACTTGCTCACCAGCCCTTCCCCGGCGTGGCTGACCAGAAGCGGCGTCTCGCCGGCATTCAAGCTGTCGACCGCGCCGATCAGACTGTCCAAGCCACCGGAGAACAGACTCACACCGTCGAATGGGGCGGGGATAAGGGTGGGAGCCGCGGCGGGAACCAGTTTTTCATAGCTCTTGGCCCGTTTGCGGAATCCGACATCCCACCTGTCGCCGGTCAGGAAGTTCAAGGCGCGGACCAGAATGGGCGCTGCGGCGGCCCATTGCACCGGATCGCTCACCGGGATGACTAGCCGAATCTCTCGCGTCCAGGCATCCTGCGATTCCGTGGAGCGGGAGATGCGGGTGTCTGCCGCATGGACATGGGCCGCGAGCACCAGCATGTCCGCGCCGATCTCGCTCGGGGTCAGATGCTGCGCTTGGAGATCGGCTAAGGCGCGCCCGATCCCGTGATCGAGACGCGTGCCCGCCACTAACTGCAAGGTCGATGCGACCTCGTCGCGCGCCTTCGGAACGCGGGTCTTATCGTCCGGCCCGAAACGACCGATGATGACATGGCGCCTCATTTCGCTGCCTCCCCATCACCCATCGTCTGCAACACGTCGAAGGCGGATTGATAGACGTTAGTCACGAAGCCCATAACCGCATCGGGGGTCAGAGACTGAACGTTGACGCCCGCGGCGTTGATGGCGTCGCTGACACCGCGCTGGATGAAATCACGCAGTTGCGCCTGCACTCTCTCAGCCGCCCGGGGGTCAGCCGGCAAGGTCACGACCTTGGTGCCGATGTCGTTGCAGATACGAGCCTCGATCGCGTGCGTCGCATATAATTCGAAGACTGTCTGGATCTGGCCGGGTGTAAGCGCGTCGATGTCGGTAATGCCGGCACCGGCGAGATCTGCGATAGTCTCTACGAAGGCGTCGCGCGCGATCCCCTCGTCGATCGACCCCCCTTCGGGACAGATGTAGTCGGCAAGCCCCGCGAACACTTCCTCGATCGGCCGCCCGGCGAGGCTTTGGAGATTGAGCGTTCGTAGCGCTTCGCGAACGCCATTGGTGCTGGCGTCATTGAGGAATCGGACGAGCCCGGCGCCTGCCCCTCGCGAAGAGCCCATACGCTGCGCAGCTTGGCGCGAGCCGCCCGCCGACTTGGACACATACTGCGAAACAGCGCGACCGAGGCTTCTACGGTCGCTGCCACCCGAGCTTACGAACCGCGTGAAATTGTTTCGGGCAGATGTAAACCGATCCGATGACCCAGCTGGTGCGGCCGGCCGAGCTGCCGGCGCCGGAGGAACTGCTGGGGGCGATCCATCAGGCGACGGCGGTTGTGTTCCGTCGCCATCACCCGCGCCCGTCCCGGCCCCGCCGTCGCCCTCGCCCTGCAGCCAACTCGGGATGAGCGGCGTCCCACCGCCCGCGCCACTATAAGCGTTCGACGTGCCCATCAGCGGCCACCTTTCCGCGTGCGAAGCGCGGCGCCAGCCGTCGTCTTCAAGAAGGTCGATTGAGACGTCGACCATCTTTGGAGGAGCTTTTCGAACCGAGCTACGGCGTCGGTATCCTTGATGATGCCCTCCCAGCCCGACGCGGGCCACGGCCCGCACCGATCGGCCGGCAAGGCTTCGAGCAGATCGAGAAGATTGGCTTGAAGTGTCGGGTGCGCGCGAACCAACACGGCGAGTCCGTCTACACCGGGAGGCGCTGTATCGAAGGCATCGCCGCCCATAACGCGCCCGCGCAATTCCTCGAAGACTTGAGCGGCCTCGGCCGGAACGAGCTGCTTGAGTTCACCTTCGAACGCCTGAACGGCCAGCTTCGGGCCGAGCAACTTTTCGACCACCGCCGCGAGACGTCCGAGGACGGAGGCTGCACCGAAATAATCCTTCCGATCCTTGGTCACGAACAGGTAGGGGCGCAGATCGACTTCCGCCAACGCCGGTGACAGCTGCGCCCAAGCCCGTATCGCATCGGCCGCCTTCCATTCCGTCAGGATAGCGCTGTCCTTGGAGTCCGGCACGGTGGTCGGCTTGGCGTCGTCGACTGAACTGATCTTCGACCCGGTTCGCTTCGCCTTGGCGGCTGGCTCCTCCGATGCGGCGGCTTCCAGCGCCGCCAAATCTACGCAGCGGCCGTCCGGATCGCGGGCAGCGGCGCTTGCAATCTGGTCAAACAATCTGGAGAGAAACCGTTCGGCAAGCATGAGTTTCGCTAGGACCGGCAGCTTCACATCGTCTCCGAAGCCCCGAGCGAGCGCAGTCTGATGCCGTAGCAGCAGGGTGTTCAGGAAGCGCTTTATCTGCCGCGGGTTGCCCTGCGTCCCGCTGGCCAGGATCGGACCGATCTGATCGCTAAGCGTGAGCGCGTTCTGCACTTGGCCGGCTTTGTCGCCCAAGGCGGTTTTGACCGTCTGCGCGTCGAGCCCGGCCGTTTGCCAAGGCCGTTTGAGCAATTCACGCGCGACGGTTATAAGCGCCGAGTAAGCGGGGTCGTCCTCGCCTAGCTCGGCGCCGATGAGTAACAGGGTGACGTAAATGCGGGTTTCGGTCTCACCCAAAGCCGGGATCCGAAAAGGAATCTGGATGAGCTTTTCGAGATAATTGCGCGCATAGTCGCGTGGGCCGGTCGTATCCGGCAGCTCAGGGAAATGTTTGCGCACCGAATATTCGATCATCGCCTCGTCGGCCGCGACGATGAACGCGGTGCGGGCGGTGAAGACGAACAGGCGGACGGCTTCGAGCGTTTCAATTGCCGTGTCCGGTAGGCAGCGGTCGAGATCGTCGATGAGGACGATTAGTTGCTTGACGTCCGCCTGTTTTAGCAGATCGTCAAACGCCTTCCGGAACGCCTCGATCTCCTCCGGCACATTCTTCGACTCTCCGGGTTTTAGTAGCCCCTGCACACCATCGATAGCCTTGTCGTAATTCTCCTGGGTGGCAAGTTTCGAGGGATCGGCGAAAATTCCCTTCAACGTTCCGACCACCGCGCCGACTTGATCGGCTGTGGGGATGCCGGTGAACGCGGTGAAAGCGAGACCTCCGCCGTGCCGCGCGATCTTGAGCCAGTCGATCCGACGGAAGATGTCTTTGACGGCTATGCCGGCCTGGGTGAGCAACGGGCGCTTTTCGATAAGCCCCGTGACGATGCCCTCGATCAGCGCGATCTTGGCATCTTCGAATCCCTGAAAACGCCAGCCGTTGAATTTGATGCAGAGGACGTCCTTATCCGAGCTGAGGCCGTTCTCGATCATCTCCAAGATGCTGGATTTACCGGCACCCCAGTCACCATGAACACCGATGGTCACGGCGCGCTCGGGCTTCTCGCGCAGCAGCTCGATGATGGTCTTGGCGATCGCCTCGTTGTTGAGGAGATCTACCTTTGTCTCATTGTCAGTAAGAATCATCCCGCCCCCTGGTCTCGGTGCTTCATAGCGGCCGCGCCGTGCTCCCCGCGCACAATGTGCCGCAACAATTCGAGATAAGCTATATGATCTTGTGTGCTGTAAATTTGCCGCTTCATCTATGTGTGAGATGTCCTAATATTACTGAGAGATATTAAATTGCTCCGATGACGGGCTGAATCGCTTCATGTAACTCATGTCCGCGTCGGCCTATGATTTCAACAAGAGCATCGGCGGGTAAGGCGGCAACGGCCTCTCGGTTCAAATGACCAGCATGAAATAGTGCGAGAATTTCCCCCCGCGTCAGCGGAAAGCCAAGCGTGCTCAAGGGCAACGCTTCGACTGGAAGGCCGAGATCAAGCCGGGTGAGCAATAGCGCTGCCGCCTCTTGTTCCTCGGCCCGCTCCAGCACGATCGCAGCTATGCGCAGCGCGGACTCCAATAGGAAGCGAGAGCCATCCGCGTAACCACGAATGTCGCCATGCCCTACCCTGACAAAGGCATTAGACGAGTACCGAGCCTCGATATCATTGGTCGGTTCGCCAGCAATCCAATCGCTCACGATGAGCGCGCGCTTGCATCGGCCATAGAACGCGACATCGCTTTCGGCACGATGCTGCAGCGCGCGACACACGCCATGTCCGAAGCGGCCAAGGGCGGCCTGCTGCCACCGCGGCTCACCATTGCGGGTTTGCGGTGTGTAGTCCTCGTCGCGCTCCGGTAGACATTCGACGAGAACAAGGAGGGCTTCTAGCGTCGCGTCGGCCGGATCAACACGACGCAACAGCTCAACCAGGCGCATCGCGGACTCGAGTGTGAGGGGAGACTCGCCGCAGGCACGCCCAAGCATGGTCAGGCGGAGATTATCGGCGTCTGCTTCGATCAGGCCATCCGCGATCATGCGGTCCAACAGCCGCTCCAGTGTAGGAACCATGCGATCGCGCCATGCCGGATTCTGGAGGGCGGCGAGATAACCTCCATAGGTGTTCGCGATCAGGTCAACGACGGCACCGCGCGGAACATCTCTAACCTGCGTAAGCAAGCGGATCACCCAGGTTCCCGGCTGGTTCGGATTGAACGATGACCGGATGAACTCCGGCTGACCTTGCACATACTGCCGGAACAGCTGATTGCGCTCCATGGGGGTATCGGCGAGCAGGATTGCCTTTCCCTCGGCCTCGAACCCCAACCGACCGGCGCGGCCCGCCATGTTCTTATACTGAGCCACCGTATAGGGCTGCCGCTCCCGCCCGGGGAAATCAGTCTCCGCGATGATAACGGTGGATGCGGGCGTGTTCACGCCCGCGGCAACCGTGCTGGTCGCGACGAGGGCCCTGATCTGGCCATCCGCCCGGCGAAATCCGCGCTCCACGGCGACGCGCTCATCGCGGGTGAGATCGCCATTGTGAAACGCGATGCCGCCCTCGAGCGATCGGCGGAGACTCTCCGAGGTCTGGGAAAGGTCGCCTTCGGGAAGTGCGTCGATCACCGCTTGCGCCGCAGGAAGGCCAAGCTCGGCCGCAAGATAGTTCGCACAGCCGCTCGCCGGACCACGCGCATTGCGGAAAATAATGACCTTCTCGCCGGCGTCAATGAGATGGCGGACTAGCGGCACGATCACGTCCTGCGACGATTGCCTTTGCCCGCGCTGGCGGATCGCGAAGCGGTCGAGCAGCTGAATGGTTTCGGGACCGTCCGGCCCCAGGCGCGTAAGTGCGCCGGTTCGGTCGAGTACGCCTTCCACAAGCGGAACCGGCCGATGATCGGTTTGCAAGAGCTCGCAACCGAGCCAGCGGTCGAAATGGTTGGCGTGGCCGATAACCGCGCTAAGTGTGATGAGCTGCGGAGCAACGCCGCGCTGGCGGGCGCTCACGAGGTTGGTGAGCAACAGTTCGACCACCATGCCGCGACCTGGCTCGGTGATGAACTGCGCCTCGTCGAGCACGACTAGGCCGATCTGATTGAGCATGTGCGCGGAGGCGACCGACATGCTGAGGAATTTTTCGTAGGTGAAGAACGCGATGTCGTACTTGCCCCGTAGAACAGTGCCGACCTGATCCTGCCAATCGCCGGAGCATCGCGCGATTCGGAGCCCCAGACGATCGCCGTAGAGGGCCGAGAAGTCCTCGAACTTCTCGTTTACGAGCGCCTTGTACGGCAGCAGGAACACGGCCTTGCGGCCATCCGCAATGGCCTTGAGCGCCGCCAGCTCACCGATGAAGGTCTTTCCTGCGCTGGTCGGCGCGACGACCATGAGCGAGTTGCCATCCAACACCCCCTTTTCGTTGACTGCTTCGATCTGAAGCTCGTTGAGCCCTTGAGGAAAGCGCTCATGCCATGCGTCGACGGCTCCTTGCGGAATACCTGCCGCGGCCAATTCGCGGATGTCGCCTGTCGTCTGAAAATTGACGCGTTCCGGAAAGGCTTCGCGATAGCGGGCACCAATCTGGCCGGGAGGCAGGACAAGATCGCCCTCGGTCTGGCCGAACATGGTCGGTGATTGGACATAGCCAAATCGCCCAGCGTTCGCCGTGACAAGGCGAGTAACGCGATCGACAAGCTCAAGCACGCCGAGTGGGACGTGTGCCTCCAGCAAAACGTCAATGACGGCCTTGGTGAAGAGGCCGTGGCGCGATTGGGGATCTTCGAGCGCCTCTTGATCGGCCGAGGATGCGGCGAAGAGGATACGTCCCTGACCTGCCACCTCGACGAGCGGGAAAGCCACCGCGTCGCGGGGGACCAGACCGGCGTCGATCACGCGCGCCGGAGCACCGCCACTGAAGCAGCAATCCAGCAGGAGGATGACTGCACGCGCTCTGGTCTCTCGAAAGCGCTGAGCCAGCTCGTCCATGCCGAGCGTCGTGTTCGGCAGATCGGGGACTGTCAGGATTTCCGTGTGCGGCCGGGCGGTTGATCATCAGGCC
>NZ_JNAC01000015.1:0-2333 GCF_000722555.1 Sphingobium sp. DC-2
TGTCAACGGCACAGTAATTTTCCCCGGAACGGGCAAAGTAAAATTCCCCACTTTGCGGTTTGAGGTTCAGGATTCGGGCATTGGTGCAGCTCCATCCTTGGGTGGTCGCCCGCGGCGACGAGGCTCTGTCGGCGCCGGCGGTGTGATGCGGGCAGTTGAGCGAACATGCTCAGGCAGCAGATCGGCATGACGCCTGAGCCGATAGCTTGAACCATCGATCTGGATGACGATGGCGTGATGCAACAGGCGGTCGAGCAGCGCGGTGGCGACGACGGGACTGCCGAAGATTTCGCCCCATTCTGCAAAGCCGCGGTTGGAGGTGAGGATCATCGCTCCTTTTTCGTAGCGCGCATTGACCAGCTGGAAGAACAGGTTACCGCCGCCGGGTATGACCGGGAGGTAGCCGATCTCATCGACGATGAGCAGAGAAGGCCTGCAGTAGAAGCGGATCCTCTCACGCAGCGAGCCCTCCCGTTCGGCCTTTGCAAGCGCACCGATCAGGTCGGCAAGCGTAATGAAGGAGACGCTCTTACCGGCTTTCACGGCTTCCAGGCCGAGTGCGCTGGCAAGATGGCTCTTGCCAGTGCCGGGCGGTCCCAGCAGGTGGACGACCTCACAGCGCGCTACGAAGTTCAACTCGGCGAGCGCTAGGATGCGGGCTTTGTCGAGCGAGGGCTGGAACGAGAAGTCGTATCCGGTAAGAGTCTTGACGGTGTTCAGCCGACCCATCCGCAGAGCGGTCCGGATCCGCCGATCTTCGCGGAACGTCAGTTCCTCGAGCAGTAGCTGTTCCACCAGCTCAAGCGCGGTGATCTCGCCACGATCGAGGCGGGAGACGCAGATATCGACGACCTCGATCGCCCGCGGCATTTTGAGGCCGACCATACTGGTCTTGATGCGATCAAGCAGCGATGCTGTCGGGTCGGGAAGAAGCGAGCTCATGCTCTTGCTCCCGACGTCGCCAGCTGCTGACCCACGGCAGCGTAGAAGTCGAGCGACCGGCGGGTAACCTGTTCGCCGGTAAAGCCATGCGGTATCGGGTTTTCTTCTCTGGGGCGGTACTGGCGCCGGTGACCTTCAAGAAGCGATCGCTGTCGGCGACCCTCGAGCAAGGGATGTCGTGCGATCAGACGATCGTCTTCAAAGATCTGGATTTCGTCCGCTAGGCTGTGCACCTCGACCACCCGCCGTCGCGTTGCGTCGGGCACCGAGTAATAATTGCCGCCGACGCTCACCATGCCTTCATGACTGATCCTGCGTTCAAGCTTGAGAACCGCACCAAAGGGTATCAGCGGCAAGGTTTGCAGCGTTGGCCGCTCCTCGGCGAACGCCTCATTGACGACACGGTCGGTGGAGGCGTGGACACGCGGGTTGGCGACGTTGCCGAGCCAGTTGCCGAACTGGAGGTTGAGATCATCGAGATCGCGGAACGTGCCGCCCAGGAAGAAGTCTTCACGGATGTAGCGGAAGGGCCGCTCGACCTTACCCTTGGTTTCGGGCCGATAGGCGCGGCAGGCTTTTGGCAGGTAGCCGTAATGACGAGCGAACTCGCCGAGCGTCCGGTTGTACACGACGCGACCATCCTCGTCCTCGCCCAGAACGGCAGTTTTCATACGATCGTAGAGGATTTCGCGCGGCACGCCGCCGATCGCCTCGAACGCGGCTCTGTGGCACGCCAATACCGTCTGCATCGTTTGGCGCCGGGCAAAGTGCCCCCAAATCAGGCGTGAGAAGCCCAGCACCATCGAGAACAACCATACGATCTGGACGCTGTCCGGCGCGCTGGTAAATCGCACCCGAAACTGGGCAAAATCGACCTGCGCCTGCTGGCCCGGCGGCGTCTCGAAGCGCACGGCGAAGGGGCTACCGCCGCCTGCCGGTCGCAATGCGCGCACCGTATCGCGCACGGTGCTGTAGCCGCCGGTATAACCACGTTCGCAAATCTCGCGCAAAAGGCGCCGTGCGCTCAGACCAGGATAAGCGTCAAGTCTCGCCCTCAGATAATCCATCCAAGGGTCAAGCAAGCGGTCGCGCGGTTGGCGAGGGCCGTAGGTGGGCACCTCGATGCCACGGGCGATGTATTTACGGACGGTCTTCCGGTCGATGCCGACCTGGCGGGCGATAGCCGCCACCTTGAGGCCTTGGCGATGTAAATCCAGGATCATTATCAGATCTCCAAGCTTCTTCATCGTGGCGTGCCTCCCCCAGGAGGATCATGCCCGATTTTTTCGCTTTGGCCCTTGTCCGGGGCTCGCCCCGGACAAGGGCCAATCAGAAGAAGTGGGGAATTTTCAAATGTCCGTTCCGGGGCATTTTACTTCGCCATCAACAAT
>NZ_JNAC01000016.1:0-15515 GCF_000722555.1 Sphingobium sp. DC-2
TGGGGAATTTTACTTTGCCCGTTCCGGGGAAAATTACTGTGCCGTTGACAACAAGATGGGCAGTTGCATGATTTCACGCTCACCTTCGATGAGGGCGAGAGTGGTCTGACGCTGCATTGCAGCCGTTTTCCGGACCCACTCGCGGCCGAGAAGCTCGCTGACCATTGTCGTGGCCGCAAATATATTCAGCGAGCTGATCAATGGTTCGGCATTGCTCTTCGCCCTGAAGACGGACTCCCAAAATTTTGCATGGGCTTCGCATTCCCTTGGAAGCATGATCCTGTAATGGACATCGCGACGCGAAACGTGCCTAGACAGAGTTCGCCTAACCAGAAACCAAAGATGGATCGGTCGACTGTGAAGGTCGGTCGAAATGAGCCGTGCCCGTGCGGGAGTGGATTGAAGTTCAAGAAGTGCTGCATCTGAATCGGCGGAAATGTCGCCTCTCGAACACGTGTGTGACACGCCAGCGCATTTCACCGTTCGGGAGGCGTTAGCGATGGGACAGAAACCCGGCAAGCTGCTCGCTATTCGGATCCTTCCGCTCAAATTGGAGCTGGCCGGTAATCTCTTCACCATTGAAACGGTAGATACCCCAGTAGTCGAGCTGGCCGCCCCAACCGCTCTTATGCGGACGGCCGCCATGTGCACTCTTCTCCCCGAGGAATATCCAGACCAACTCCAAGCCATCGTGCTCAAGAAATGCGGCCAAAGCAGCGCGGTCGACCAGAGCCGCGCTATGGCCAGCCGCTTCAGCGGACGGATCCTTGAATTGGATGGTGCCCCGTGCATCACAAAAGGCAAGCGACCGACCTTCAGCGAGCCGGAGATCAAGGCCGCGAACCAGCCGTGGCCCTGGGATCGAAAGGTTGAACGATTCCTCGATTGAGTAATTGTGCCCGGATCGCTCCACATAGCGGTTGGCGATAGTGCCGAAGACTTCGATCTTTGGCGTGCCTAATTCCCAATCACCGTGCAGGCGGTCATAGGACGGGTGCCAAGGATATTCGCCAAGGTAGGCGCGCCAAGGCAAATCGATTTCGGGTGGATGGTCGCGCTCGCGCTCCGAGCTGGTTAGAAGCCTGACAAGGCGATCAGCATCACTTCGTGCTACAAGAAGAGAATGGACCTTGTGCCAGGTCATGCGCAGGAACACGGACTCGCCATTATCTATGACCGACTGATTGCGGGTCGCGCCCATATCGAGGACCAGCCAGCGTCGGCCATCGGGATCTGTCACATCCAGCTGCTCGAGAACGTCGGGTATGTCGCGGCTCTCGTCGCGCATCCAAGCAATCCTGGCCTGAGGTGGATCCTCGCGCCAGCGCGGCGCATGCAGTGACCACCAAGTCGCCGGCTGCCGGCTACTATCCCGCTCCTTTGTACGCTTGATCAAAATCGTCGGGTCCATCTCCCGCGTATCGACTTGCCAGGGGCCACGATACGGCTGGGGCTGATCGTGGAAACCGCCATCAACCGCGACGAGATCGGAGAGCCGGCCCGTCAGCTCATGATAGGCAATCCACTGATATTTCTTTCCGATCCGTTCGATGCTGTGCTCCATACGACCTCGGCTCGGCATATTGCGTTCAAACTGCGCAAAGCGTTCGGGTGTCCATCCGAGGTCATGCGCGCGCCAAGCGATCCATCGCCGCGCTGTCTGGCCGCTGAACTCCGGATGCCGTAACGATGCTTCAGCGTCCCACATCCCCTCTTCGATCCAACTCGAAGCATAGATTTCATAATCTTCGCATTCCGCCTCGCTGAGCAGTGACCGGAAATCAGCCGCAGCTGCATCGCGTTCGGCTCGGACCTCCTTTCGTGTTGGCCCTCCATCCCCGTCGTCCGGAGCATCATCGATATCATCGAGCCACCGGTAGAAATCGTGCGGCATGGCGCTCAATCGCCCAGAAATTTCTGTCAGACGCTCCAGCGCGGCCTCGCGGTCACGACGCCCAGCGATAGTCCGGACATGCCACTCGTCGTAGCGAGCCTCGTCCGAGCGCCCGACCTCATCACGCGGCAGTTTGAGGAAACGATGCGCGAGCGGATCGATCTCATAGCGCGCAAAGTCCCCGTCCTCGAACGCCGAACTCATAATGTCATCGCGCAGGAACGATCCCGAATAGTCTTGGACGAAGCCAGCGAGCACCTCGTCGCTGACCGTTTCCAACGGTGGCCCGGCCGGATAAGGTGGCCTCGCAAGATCGAGCGATACGCTCGCCGGTAGGACGCCGCGATAGGCGGCCAATTCGATGATACCCCGTGCATGATCACGGATCAGTGCATGAGCCGGAATGGGATCATTCGCGAACACTGCCGAATAAGCGGCTTCGGCCAACGTTCCGAGCCCTTCGTTGCTGCCGCTACGCGTCGCGCCGCCGTAGACTGCTGCCAAGACACGATCGACGACATAGGCATCGTTGAGGCCGGCAAATCGGTCGATGAGATAGACGCCTAGTTCACGCCGATTCACCAGCAGCGCCGCTAGCGCTTTGGTCGCCATATCGCGGATGATGCGGTGACTAAGGCTGGTGAGCCAAGCGAGCATGATCGCGGCCAGCCTGGCACGCTCTGGCTCGATGGGATTGAGGCCATTGGCCAGCACCCATTGGATCAGCGTATCGATCGCATTGCCATCATTGGCCGCAATATATGTCGCACGTACCGACCACAGTTCGTCGCGCTCCGGCATCGACATTGGGCGCAACCAGTGGTCGAGATAATCCGCGTTGAAAGGGTTGCTTGGTTCGGTTGCAATCGCGATCAGCGTATCGAGCCATGGATCGCCATCCAGATAGTCAGCATGTTCATCCAGCAGCTCCAGCGTGCGTTCGCGAAAAGCGTCCTGCCGTCGCCACAGCAGGCTGGACCGGAAGCCGGGCAGTAGGTCGTAGATCGCGATATCGTCGTCGACGAGATCGAGAAGCTCGATGCCGAAGCGTTCGGGCAATTGCACGGCGAAGGCTTCGGCGATGCCGGCAAAGCGATACGCGTTAGATCCGACCACGTATTCGCGAAGTGACCCGCCCGGTGCAAAGGCGGGCGCCGGATCACAACCGGTTATTGCCGTGTCGAGCAGCGCTTGGGCTATACGATGGTCGCTCAAGCGCTCGAAGGTGAAGCGGACTAGCTCCACTATCGTCGATCCGTCGATGACCGGCTCGACGGTCAGGACCCCCTCATTCTCCAGCTGGAAGAAAAGGCTCTGCTCGGTCTGGTTCTGTGAAGGGTGCAGCCCTTCGAGTAGCGTATGGACCTCGGCCATTGGCAGATGGCCGCTGCGCGCCTCGACCATTGCTTGGGTGAGTCTCTCAAGTGCCGTCTCGACGATGCGGAGACGCGGGTACAGGCCCATGCGCGCCGTGATCGCATCCGCGACGGCTCCGAAATAGAAATCGAACACGCCCGATACACCGGCGAGCCCTCGTGGCAGTTCCTGCTCGCCGCGGCGCTCAAGCGCATCGCAGCAGGTGCGCAGGAACAGGGGGTTTTCGAACTCGGGGGAGAAGTTGGGCGCTGCCATGCGCACAATGCCGCGGGCATCGAGATAACGCTGGGCGGCCTGCGCGGCCTGCCCAGCGAAGCCGGGATGGGCGATGCGAGGCAGCGCCTTCTCGTCGATCTCGCGGACGATGTAAGGCAGAAAGGTCGTGCGGCAGGAGAGGGCCACCGCCACATGCGAAAAGCGGTCAGCCGTGGCGAGGAACGCTGCCAGGCGGTTCGCCCATAACGCAATTCCTCCGCGTTCATTGATTGCATCGATCATGACGAGCGCGCGCGTGCCCGCTGCCTCGCCAGCGGCGTCGAGCGTGCCGAGCAGCTCATCGGGCGTCGTATTGGTCAGGCCGAGCTGATCGGCGACCTGCCGCCAGGGCTCGCCATCGACGAAGCTGCCACCCAGGACCAAGACCGCAGGGAAACCTTGGCCGATGTGATGGTTCGCCACATCGGCGAGCAGATGCGATTTGCCGGTTCCGGCCTCGCCCGTCACAAGCAATCGATGTTCGTTTGCCAAACGGTTGACTGGCCGCGTGATTCCGTCGGATACTTTCTCGATCGCTTCATAAAGCTGCTCGATGTGAAATTGCACACGCCGCACCTCGTCGCGATCACCACCTTGCTGAGTTCGCAGGTCCCAGATCGCTGCCGAGCAAGTGCCCAAGGTCCCGCTCGCCGCATCGAGAGCCTCTATCCACGGATCGAAGGGCACAGGATCGGCTGGGCCAATCGACGCTTTCCGAATTAATCCGCTGATCGTCCGAAACCGAGCATCGAGGTCCGCGGCGGGGGCGGCTGCGGGGCCTCCGGCAAGCAATCTCGCGACACTGTCGGTCGCGCGATGTCTCGCCTCATCGATATCGTCGGCGAGGCGGGTCAAACCCTCGATGAAGCTCGGGTCGCGCGCGATCGCGAGCAGACCATGGCGGATTGGAAGTTCGATGTTGAGTTCGGGCGTGTAGCGCGTGCCGAGCGCCTGGCGAGTGATCGTGAAGCGCGTTTGAAACCAGTCTGGCGTGAAATGCAAAAGATCGAACCAATAGTGCCGCCGTCCCGCGTACCGCGGCTCGGTTCGGGATAGTCGTTCGATGAGCTGGGTCTCATCCCATAGCTCGATGGCAATTATACGCGGGAGGATCGCCTTGGTACGTGCTTGCACCCAGCGGTTCCAGCGGTCCCGTTCAGAAATCCGATTGCCGACGCGCCCGTCCGAAAGATTGAAGGGCAGGCTGACAATAAAGCGCCCAAGCTGGGGGTGGCGTGCGACTGCTTGATTGAAGGATTTGGTCAGCTGCGCGGCTTCGTTGCTGCCCAACTCGAAGAAATATTTGGCCTGCCAGCCAGTTTCCGACCCACTGGCTTCCACTCGGTAGCATTCTAGCCCGGCATCAGCTCCCGCACCTTTGCGGTGAAATGGCACGCCCGGAGCTGTCTCCAGCGCAGCGAGTTGACAAACCAGCTCCTCGAAACCGCTATGCCGGCTCCCATGATGTGGTCGAATGGTCCGAAAATCGATCGTGGGAGACGGCATAATTGCTCTTGTTTTGGGGGCACAGCGTGTGCGCCATGGATCGGAATAAGTCGAACAAAGCACGTCTAGACAAAAAGACTTTACTCGTCGCCATCCTTCCAGCGAGCGTAGCGGCCATTGGGGTCGTGGAGCGCGCCTAGGTTCGGTTTGTTCTTCAATCCGAAAATTTTGCTAGCCAGCCGTGCAAGCTCATCCGCGGCTTCGGGCTTCCAGCCTTCCCGAATGGCCCAAGATTTGATGTCGCCAACTGGCGCCGAATGGCCTTTTGCGCGCAGAATGCGTAGGATCTCGTCCGCATGTTGCTTGTCGCGCGGATGCATCACGCCGTGCGCGAGATTAGCCATGCGAGAGAGTGTCCTCAGGGCATTCTCGATCACCGGATCGCTCAGGAGTGTGACCGGCGCCTGAGGCGTTTGCCCATGGATGTGCGGTGTCCATCGCTCTCCCCACGTCTTCGCCTTTTCGTCCGCGTAGAACGCAATGATAACCGAGTTGCGGGCACCGAAGCGAAGCGTCTGCATTGTTTCATGCTGCAGCAGGAAGCCATCTCCGATACCAACCGCCTTGTTGGCGGCAAGTGCCTTGCTCGCTTGCACACCGAGATGGCGCTCCAGTGAAGTGGATCGCAATTGCTGCTTGGTATGTGTGAGCAAGATGATGTTGTCGGTGCGAGGAGTTGCGCGCTGCGCGACCATTTTCGCATAACCGAGCGAGGTCCCCAGTGCTTCTGGCTTGGAATCGTCGATAGGGACAATAACGCGAGTCGGTTCTGGCATCGAAATATCCTGAAGAGAGCGGTTTTCTGACCATAGCCGCCAGGAGTTCAAAACCAAGATCAGAAGATATTCGATGATACACGGAGAACACTTTATCTGGAAAAATAATAACTGGCGGCGCGTGACGTCGCTACCGCGCATTTCGCCCGCAACGTCGGCCAATGGTAAGCAGCAGCACCGAACTGTGAACCTAGGACAGCATCGCAAGAATTCAGTTGTCCTCGCAAAGGGACGCTTCGCCGGCGCGATGCGCCGCACTCCTCACACTTATCCATTTTCTCTTTCTCTGATGGCCAGCTGATGCGCGCACGACGTGGCATGATGGCCGCCTCTTCGATGAAGAGTCTCTTCGCAGAAGGAGACTTACGCTATGATGATCGACATGACCGCCACCGCCACCATGATCAAGTCGCTCCGCCGCGACCATGGCCTAACGCAGGAAGATCTGGCCGCGCGCGCAGGCTGCGGCCTTGCCACGATCCAGCGCGCTGAGGCTGGCAAACCGCTCTCTGCCGCGACGATCGCATCGATCGCGGCGGCCTTCGATATCCCAGCCTCGGACTTGGCAGCCCCGGCCGAAACCCATTTCGAGCCCTATCTGCCGCTCGAACCGATAACCTCGGGGCGAATCCTGGTCGCCCTGCTGCTCGGTATCCGCCGCATCGATTTCGACTTCTGCGAGGTGGCGTCGCTCTCCGACGCCGAGGCGATCCAAGCCTTCCACGACCTCTGTTACGCGATCGCGGGCCTTGAGACACCACTCCCGCCGCTCGCGCGCGTGACACACGACATCGAGGCGCGGGACCAACTCACCAAGCTCAGCGCGCGCGGTCTGTGCGTCGGCGCCGCCTACTTTGACATCACCGCCTATGAGGTCGACGATGATTGTGGCGGCGGACCCGCCATCCTCTACGGCCAGTGGGACGAGCGCCGCGCTGCCATCCGCATCGGCCGCGCGCCCGACGAAATCGCCCGCGCCCATATCCTTCGGGGCCTGGGCCAATGGGAGCAGGTGAAGACCGGCGCGCTAGTCGAGCCGCCACGCGAAGAGCTCGAGATCGACTGGTCAGGAATCTTCGGTGCTTCGCCGGAAAAACAGGGGAAGGCTTGAGAGACCCATGTTCAACGTCATGGTCACTGCCGGCGATAATGCCTGGGAAGAGGGTGCCTATGTCTGGGACCGCTCGCGCATGTTGGAATATACCGATGATGCGATCCGTGAGCCACTTAAGGACCTGACCGAGGATAATCTAAAGACCCTCGCCACGCTCCCGACCCTTTTTATGTATGAGCAGCATGCCGAAGGCGTTCCGCGTGTTGGCACGATCAAGCGCATCCAGCAGCGCGGTACGGAATTCCGCGTAATCTTTGAGTTCGACGAGGAACTCCCGCCGATCGATCCCGACGCCATCGCCGCCCACAAATGGGATCTTCACCTCGCGGATTTCGAGTTCAGCCGCACACACTGGGCGGTCAAGGATGGCGATCTCGTCGCCATCCTGCGTGAGCATGGCCTGATCCCGCCGACTGAAGAGGCTGCGCCAGCCGAACCCGTGGCCGAACCCGCCGCGGCGCCGCCGGTCGAGGTAAAGCCGGCTAAGGTCTTCCTAGTCCATGGTCGCGACGAGGCCGCCAAGCATGCCGTTGCCCGCTTCCTCGAGACTCGCGCCGGGCTCGATGTCGTCATCCTATCCGAACGTCCGAACAAGGGTCGCTCGATCCTCACCAAGTTCCAGGAGGAAAGCGAAGGCGCCACCTTTGCCGTTATTCTGATGACACCTGATGACTTGGGAAGCCTGCGACCTGAGTTGCTGCCGCCCGGTTCGGCGGCCCCTGCCGCGAAGATGCGCCCGCGCCAGAATGTCATCTTCGAGATGGGCTTCTTTATAGGCCAGTTCGGTGTCGACCGCGTTTGTGCACTAGTGACACCCGGCGTTGAGCGTCCGTCGGATTATGATGGCATCGTCTATGTGCCCTACGACGATGCGGAAGGTTGGCAGCGCAAGCTCGTGACTGAGCTGCACGCCGCCAATGTACCGGTGTCGCAAACTTGGTGGCAGGTGCCCACCTGAATTGCGTTTTCCCAAGCCTGTCTTCATGAACCGAAGGGCGTGCTTCCGGCCCAGAAGCCGGCAATCCTGTTCATGAATGGGCGGCAGGTTCCGACGAATAGACTTTCGACCGGGAATGTCGGCTTATACCAAAACCTGTGGAATCTGACTCACGGAGGGTATCCGGCCGGGGCATGACGTGATTCACCATCGCAAACGGTTGGAGTTTTGCGATGGCAGCGCCGGTCAGACTTCGAGGTGATTTCAGTTCTGCGCAGGTTCGGGCCTTTGCTCGCCGCGCCAAGGATGCAGACCAGGTTCGCCGTCTGCTTGCGATTGCGACGATCCTGGACGGCGGCAGCCGAAGCGAGGCCGCCAAGGTCGGCGGGGTCACGCTGCAGATTGTCAGGGACTGGGTGCTGCGCTTCAACGCGCATGGCCCTGATGGTCTCGAAACCCGCAGGGCGCCGGGGCCGGATACCATCCTCGACGACTGCCATCGACGCGCGCTGGCCGAAACCATCGAAGCGGGCCCTGTTCCTGCTGTTCATGGTGTGGTTCGCTGGCGGATCATCGACCTCGTCCAATGGCTATGGGAGGAGTTCGAAATCTCGATCAGCAAGCAGGCGCTGGGGCATGAACTCCGGACCATGGGCTATCGCAAGCTCTCGGCCCGGCCACGCCATCAGGGGCAGCGCCCTGAGGATATTGCCGCTTTTAAAAAGCCTTCCCCGCCCGTCTGGCGCAAATCCGAAGGCGCCTGCCCAAAGGCACCCCGATAGAACTGTGGTGGCAGATGCTATGAGGACGGACACCGAGTGAAGGAAGGTTCACTATAGCGGCGTCCTCAATCCAGGGAGCCGCATCATGTCGTTCCAAAGCAATACCACACTTGTCGCGCTTGAGTTGAGCAATTCAGTATGGCTCGTCGGCACGCGATCGGCCGGCGCTCAGAAAAGCCGCATGCATCGGATCAGCGCGGGCGACACCGCCGCGCTGCTGGCGCTTTTCGAAGGGCTTCGGCCGAAGCAGCGGGCATCCGAAGATACTGCGCCAGTTGCCTGCTGCTTTGAAGCTGGACGAGATGGGTTCTGGATCCATCGACTGCTGACTGAGCATGGCATTGCGACCTACGTTGTCGAGCCGACCAGCATTCTGGTGAACCGACGAGCGAAGCGGGCGAAGACCGATCGTCTCGATGCCGAAGGGCTCTTGCGTGTGCTCGGCGCTTATCTGGCTGGCGATAATCAAATCTGCAGCATGGTCCAGGTGCCCACGCCTGATGAGGAGGACGGCAAACGCATCCATCGTGAGCGCGAGCATCTTGTGCAGGACCGGACCCGACTAGAAAACCGGATACTGGCGCTTTTCGCGACCCAAGGCATCCGTTCACGCCCCTCATTGCGAAACTGGGAGCGAGATCTCGCGGCGCTCGAAACCGGCGACGGCCGCAAGCTTCCGCCCCGCCTGGCCGCCGAGATCAACCGGTTGCGTCGGCGACTTGGGCTTGTCCTCGACCTGATCCGTGAGTTGGACGCGGAACGGGATGAAGTCCTTGCCACCGCTCCAAATGATCCAGTAACTTCCAAAATTACCGCGTTGCGGAGCATCTACGGCGTCGGCGACAATTTTGCCGCGGTTCTCGCCCGTGAAGTATTTTACCGTCCATTCGGCAATCGAAAACAGCTCGCGAGCTATGTCGGCTTGGCACCCATGCCCCATCAGAGTGGTGACATGGATCGAGACCGGCGCATCGGCCGCGCTGGCAATGCACGAGCGCGAAAAACACTTGTGCAGTTGGCATGGCTCTGGCTGCGTTATCAGCCTGAGAGCGAACTCTCCGCTTGGTTCCGCCAGCGCGTCGGTAAGCTGCAGGGTCGAACGCGCCGGATCGCGATCGTCGCAATGGCGCGCAAGTTGTTGATCGCGCTCTGGCGCTTCACCGAGACCGGAGAAATCCCGGTCGGAAGCACGGTCAGAGCCGCATAGAAATCGCCGCAGGGAAACCGTGGCGATGCGAGGAGCACGACCGTCTTCGTCAATGGTTACACCAGACTGCCGCGTGGCAGGTTGGTCGTGTTCGATCGGGGCCTTGCCTCGTGCATGAGGCATTATGGTTACGGGTTCCAGATCGGACCCGACCGCATGTAAGGTTACGCAGCCAAGGCTGCCGCACAGTGCCGCCCCAACTCGCTTGCAGAACGATAAATGTAGCGCATCAACAGGATAAACGACATGCCGCCAGACCCTTGACAATCGAACCCTCATGTAAAGATGAGGCCCGGATCGGGCAGAAGACGCAGATCACCCGACGCTGGGCCAAGCGTGGCACCAGACCCGTTGCGCCCCGTGATCTGCGCCGGGCTTCGGCTTGGATCTTCGGCGCAATATGTCCTGCTGAAGGGAAAGGTGCGGCGTTGGTCATGCCACGCTGCAACAGCGAGGCCATGGACATGCATCTGGCAGAAATCAGCAGCCAGGTCGCACCCGGTGCTCACGCCGTGCTCATGCTCGATCAAGCCGGGTGGCACATGTCCGGCAAACTCGACATTCCGGCCAATATCACCCTCCTGCCGCTGCCGCCCAAGTGCCCCGAACTCAACCCCGTAGAAAACGTGTGGCAGTTCATGCGCGATAATTGGCTCTCGAACCGCATCTTCTCGTCCTACGACAACGTCGTCGATCACTGCTGCCACGCCTGGAACCGCCTCATCGATCAGCCATGGCGCATCATGTCCATCGGGTTACGCCAATGGGCGCATGGGTCATGATCAGAGAGTCTTGGTATTAGTTGGCGAGATCGCCTGCTCGGCGCTAAAGTTGCACGAGTGGATGAAGCACGCGGAGGTCGATATTCGAGTGGGCATGGTGGAGACATTTTACCCCCCCCCAGCAATATCGCCCCACTCGATCAATTTTCATTTGGTCCACAACTATTCGGATGCAGCTATCCGCCCACATTCCTGAAGCAAACTGATCGCCGTTTGCAGCCGATCAGGTGTGGGAACAGGCGCGCCCCGCGCTTGCGCTCCCGGCGTCAAGGTCCATCCACCTTCGTCCATCACGATCCGCAGGCGCAAAAGTGTCTTTCCGCGACCACGCGCATCAGCAAGACCGCGCCCGACGCACCAATAAGCGTGCTGCGCGATAATCCACACTTCGATGAATTTGCCGATGAAGTCCCGCATCGATAGCTTTTGCCATTCGTCGGCTTCCTTCAAGGCGCGGGCCACGGGCAGACGATCAAAGGCCTCAGATTTATCCCATCTCTCATTCCGACCAGCGGTCAGGCAGAAATGCAGACCACTGGCGATCTGCACGGGTATGTCGCCCTGCCAATCGTGAGAATTCAAAGCCTCGTCGAGTTGATCGAGTTGCTCGACAGCATTGCCCTCGGCTTCTTCGTCCAACCACTTTTGCGCCGTTTCATCGGCCTCCAGTGCGGCCTGTTTGGCGAAGCGCCGCGCAAGTTCCTCTGTACCGACCGGACGATCCACAAGTTCGCGAATAATCCAATAGAACATGGCTTCGAGTGACAGGCGGAATAGCTGGCGTATCTGGAGTTTTCGCCATGCGTCCGCTCGGGGGTGAAGATCGGCGATGTCCAACCACTCTTCAGGCGGCGATGCCATCAATGCACGAAGGGCGCTGGTCTCTGGTTCATCATCGTCCAGATATTCGACGGCAGCCTCCAGCATGGTCATGCCCTCACGGCGCATGGGGTCGGCCTGCGGGCCTGTCAGCCGTTCAAAACCCGCCAGCTGCTCGGCTTCCGTGAGATCGGACAATTCCCACAGCTCACCCCATCGCCGCACATCGTCACGCTCGACCTCAACGCTTCCCAGCTTGTTGAAGGCAGGATGGTCCAGTTCGTCGGAAAAATTCTCTTCGAAGGCATCGAGCATGGAATCCAGAAGCGGATTGGGCTGAAATACGCCTGCCGGACCTGCGGGGATCAGCCAGCCCATGCTGCGCAGGCCGGGACCATAGTTCAGCGGCGAGATGAGGCCCGTCGATGTCCGACGCAGATTCCTGCGCTGCTCCCATTTCTTGCCGCCGAAGCGATAGGTTTCCTTCTCGCCATAGATGAGATCGGCAAGCGCTTGACCGCCCGGAATTCCCGCATCCGTATCGAGAAGAAATTGCGACCATGAATAGATCGCCTCGATCCGGTCCACGAAATCACGCATCTGCTCATCGGTTGCCCCGCCGAGCTTATCTCGCTCAATGATGGTCCTGACCCGACGCCACGCCCATGTCATGAGGACAAACGGGCGCAAGCGGCTTGCCACATTGTTCAGACCCGGTAGAACCTTGTCCATCAGGTCGAAGTTGATCTGGCGAAGCCCTAGTGGATCGACGCCACCCACCTGCGCGCCACTTTCATCAACGATGGAGGGGGAGGATGCATTGGCTGCGACAGCGAGGAGTTCTTCGAGCGATGCCATCCCTATAGCTCCCTGCACAATATGATGCCGCAATGGTGCGTCACGCCCGTCAATCGTAGGTCTTGATAGCGACCTGTCGGCAGGACCAAATTACACTTGGGGCACGATTTCTGGGCTTTATCCAAGATGCGAAAGCGGGATCGTGCCTCGCTGTTTGCGAACGCCGCAGCCAACTGCTGCCAATACGGGCTATTCTGGAGGGTGGGGAGTGACGGGAGAGGTCCGCCGTTTTCCGCCGCTTCAAGATAGATGCGCACTTCCTCGCCCGGTGTACGGGCAGCGCGGACGTTCCCCATGAATTGCTCGGCGTCCCACGATGGCGACAGAATCTCTACGAACCCCGGAATGGCCTGATCGTCTGGCTCGAATCCCATGGGATCAATCCTGACGCGCAGCAGGAACGTCCGCGCCCGTTCGGCGGCGCGATCCAGCCCATCGCTTGCGCGAAGCAGGATACCAGCGGTTGCGACGGGCGCATCCATCGGCAACTCACTATGTGCAAACGCGCCAAGGATGCGAGCCAGCCAGCCATGTACGACCGACGGCGCGGGCCGGATACGATCCGCGAGATAGTGCGCAAGCGCGAACGCCGAAGCGGCGTGGATACCTCCATGTCTTTCGGCAAGCATTTCTTCGAGAAGATCGTCGAGCGCATTCATGGCGCGGTGCTTGGCATTGTCTTCCCGTTGAAGGCGCTTCAGACGTTCGTCTTCACCCTCGGCATCTTCCTCATCCTCGGCCTGATCGTCTTCGCCAGTTCCTGATTTCCACGGCCCGCGAGGTTCGGTAAAGGCAGAGCGAACCAACGATAGTGCCCGCTGCCATGCAGGCTCGTTTGCCCCCGACGAAGCGGGTCCAGATGCATGAAATTCGCCGGCGGCGCGCAATTCCTCTATCGAGACCCAAATCGGTTCACGCTCGGCTTTGCCGCCGCCCTGTCCGCCACGGAACATGGCGGATACGATGCGAGCGGGGTCTTCCTTGAACCATGTCAGGATGGCGGCGACATCTTCAGGGGTTTCCGTGCCTGACAGCATAGCAAGCAGGCGGGGTGCCATCGCGCCTGCCTTCTGGATGATCTTGGCTGCCGCAGCGATGGACACAAAACCCTCGGCAACATGATCTTTCTGCTCGATGCGCAGCACCATCCTGCCGCCACCCCAGCTTTGCATTTCCAAGTCGGGAGCTGCCGCCTCGAACCGTCCGGCGCTGTCGATATCGATTTTGCCAAGGTCGATATATCCTGCGGTCGTGGCAACGCTTAAGCTGGCTGCACCATGCAAGCGCGGGACGATAACCTCGCCGACAACGCGATCACCCTCAAGTATGGCGCGAAGAATGCCTTTCCTGCTCTCCGCATCGTCCGCGTCTTCTGTCTCAACCAAGGGGTAGGCGACGGGTTTGGTCGCGGGCTTTGCTTTCCAGCCAACCGTGACGTTGCGCTGGATACGCACGAGCGAGGCTTCCACATTCCCGACAAAAAGTGCCGCATTGGTGGCATTTGCGCTCCCCGCTACGAGCAGCCGCCCGCGCTTGCACAGAATCTCGATGCACTTGGCATGGAGTGCCCGTGAGCCGTCATCAAACGGGGTATCGACGCACACGGCGCGGGCGGAGAGCGCCTCAGGCCAGTTCGTGCCCATTGTTCCCCTGACCGCGCCCTTGGGTTCGGGGTGGACGTGCAATCGTACATCCTCGCAATTCAGCAATTTGGACAGGCGAGAAACGGCGCTGCCTGTCTTGTCGAAATAGGGAGAAACAATGGTGATGCGGGTCGCACCGCCAAGATCATCGGTAAATTGCGCCAATTGCTCGGCAATTGAGCCGCCCACGCTGTGAAGCAGGCGATAGCTGCCATTTCGCGGTGCGCCTCGGGCCGACAAGCGAAGCTGGGCCGCGACAGGCTCAAACTGATCGGCAATCCCCGTGCGGATCGTATCCGCGATCGCGAGAGATTCAAACAGATCGGCGGCATCATCGAATGTTTCTGCGGCAAAGCTCGGATGGAGATGATCGACCGTCTCAAGGTTCATACCCCAGCCGCCGAAGGTCAGATTGCCTGAACCAATAAGCATATGGGCGTCACCCTCGCCAAAGAGGAGAGTCAGCTTGGGATGGAATACGCCTGTAGTGCTGGCAACAGGCTCAAGTTCATAATCGCGACCCGCACGACGTGCGCCTTGTTCGCTTAATGCAGCCCGTATGCCTTCGGGGTCGGCGAGAATGAGGGCGTTTCGCCCGCCGCCACGAACCAACCGATCAAGAACCACGGCTTCGAAGAAGGAGAGACTAAGGGCGTAGGTGGTGAAGACGGCGCGCTGCCACGGCGCGGCACTGATGAGATCAAGCGGCTGCATTCCCGGTAGTGCGCTCCCCCTCGCGCCGCGCCTTCCAGCGCAAAAATAATGGCTCCCGCCAATACTTCGTGGAACCGAAGAATTGATTTACGACCGGAACATTACCGCACATTCAGGCAGCGGTCGCAATGCGTGGAAGCAAAGCATCTCTTTCCGCCCCCACGAAAATGCGCGGATTTCAGGTTATTTGTTCGCTAACTCAACATCCGTTCCACCAGTGGCGACTATCGCTGCGTGTTCTATCATCCGCCGCGTGGCCTTGTCGGCAAGGTCTGGCGAGATTTCCGCGCCATTAATTGTCAGGGCTACGCCATCGGTGACGATATCTACGGCGATCTGCGCACCTTCTGCCAAAGCATCCTTGAGAAGGTGATGGATACGATAGCTTGTTTTCTGGCCCGGTGGTCCTGCTCGGTAATTCCCGAAACGGCGGCGCAAGCTCTGGGATTCCCCAACATAGAAGCGCGACCGCCCATCAAGCACGATGCGGATGCGATACAGCCCAGCGCCCAAGGTTACCGCAGGAAATACGAGGCCGCCCTCCATATTCAGCATAATTTCGCCCAATTCCTTCCACTCGAAAGAGAGCGTGACGTTATTGCTCGCTGCGACGGGCGCGGTCTCAAGAGACGGACTGGATGGTGGGGGCGCTGTAGGTGTCCGAGGTTTTAGGTTCGCCCTGGTCGTGCGAAGTGAAGGCGAACGAACAAATCGAACAGTACCGGCCTTTCGATCCAGACTGGCTGTTTCCCAGCCGCGACTCAGCCAGACATCATTGTGTCGCCCTGCCACGGGAGAATTGTAACCGAACGGTTGAGGCCGCCTGCCAAGATGTGAGTTGGGCGGGTAAG
>NZ_JNAC01000017.1:0-2215 GCF_000722555.1 Sphingobium sp. DC-2
GTAACCGAACGGTTGAGGCCGCCTGCCAAGATGTGAGTTGGGCGGGTAAGAGACGTCGATAAGGACGTCGTTATGGACGTCCTTATCGAGAGCGAGGGACGGCGGTGGAGATATTGGGCCGGGAACGGCGTCGTCGATGGGCGGACGCGGAGAAGCTGGAGATCCTCGCCGCGGTGGGGTTGAACGGCGAGACGTTGGCGCGCGTTGCGCGGCGCTACGATGTGTCGCGAAGCCAGATTTATAATTGGCGCCGGCAGTTCAAGAAGCGAGGATTGCTGCCGACGCCGGTTGGGCCGACCTTTTTGCCGTTCGACATCGACGCTTCCATGCTGAACGCGGCGCCCGCGCTCGAGGAGCGGAATGTCTCGCCCGCCATGGTCGAGCTGTGTCTGACGCAAGGGCGGCGCCTTCGCTTCGATAGTGGCATCGAAGGCGCGACCCTGACCCGCCTCATCCGGTCGGTGGAAGCTGCATGATCGGGCCGGGAACCGGCGTAAGGGTATATCTTGCCTGCGGCGTCACTGACATGCGCAAAGGGATTTCGGGTCTCGCCATGCTAGCCCAGTCCGTGTTGCGACAGCAGGCAACCAGCGGCGCCGTATTCGCCTTTCGGGGGCGGCGCGGTGACAGGCTGAAGCTACTTTATTGGGATGGTCAGGGATTTTGCCTCTATTACAAGATTCTGGAGCGAGGCCGTTTCCCCTGGCCTGGTGCGACTGACGGGACGGCGCGCCTGACATCAGCCCAGCTCGCGATGTTGTGGGAAGGGATCGACTGGAGGCGCCCGAACTGGGGGGCGCCGCCGGCCCGGGCGGGGTAACGTACTTCTGAGAAAGCATCTGTTTTTCTGGACTTTTTGGCCGTTTCTCCGTACCAAAGGCCATGCTCAGCGCGGCATCCCATCTTCCCGAAGACCCGGTACTCCTCAAGGCGATGATCGCCGAGTTGCAGGACCAGAACGCGAAGCTGACGATGACGCTGCGCGCCCATGATCTGGTCGTCCAGGCACTTCGTTTGCAGATCTCCAAGCTCAAGAAGCAGGCCTTCGGCAAGTCCTCCGAGAAGATACAGCGCGAGATCGAGCAACTCGAGCTCGCGCTCGAAGACGTTCTCGTTTCCGTCGCCCAACAGGGTCTCGTGGCAAGCGACCGGGATGATCCTGACGCGGTTGCTCCCGCCGAGAGCGGCTCCGGGTCGCGTCCGTCCCGGCGCCCCCGTGTCTCGGCAGACACACCGCGCGAACGCCACGAACTTGATCCCGGCAGCACCTGCCCGGATTGCGGGGGCGACCTGCGCCTCGTGGGTGAAGACGTAAGTGAGATCATCGAGATGATCACGGCAAAGCTCAAGGTCATCGAGGTCGCTCGCCCGAAGAAGTCCTGCCGCTGCTGCGAGAAGATGGTGCAGGTGCCGGCCCCCAGCCGCCCGATCCCCGGCAGCATGGCCGGCGCAAGCCTCCTCGCCTACGTGCTGGTCTCCAAGTTCGACGACCATTTGCCGTTGTACCGGCAAAACGAGATTTTCGCGCGCATGGGCGCCGATATTCCGCGCAGCACGCTCGCCGACTGGTGCGGCTACTCGATGCGGATCCTGCAGCCCGTGATCGACCAGATCGAGGCGTCGGTCCTGGACAGCGACATCCTGCACGCCGACGACACGCCCATCCGCGTGCTGGCACCAGAACAGCGTGCCAAAGGTATCGGCAAAGGCGTCAAGCAAGGCCGGATCTGGGCATATGTCTGTGATCAGCGCCCCTGGGCCGGTGCCGCGCCGCCTGGGGTCGTCTATCGCTATGCGCCCAACTGGAATGCGCAACACGTCCAGGACCAACTTTGCAACGCAAACGGCATTCTCCAGGCCGATGCCTACAAAGGCTATGCGAAGCTCTACGAACCTGGCGCGGATGGGGACCCGCGTTTCCGGGAAGCAGCCTGCTTTGCCCATTGGCGACGCGATTTCCACGACATCTGGACGTCCCAAAAATCCGAGATCGCACACGAGGCGCTCGAGCGTATCGGGCAGCTCTATGACATCGAGCGCGAGATCGCCGGCAAGTCTGCCGATATCCGTCGGGACGTGCGCCAGGAACTGAGCAAACCCAGGCTCGAGGCCCTGCATGCCTGGGCCGAGACGCAGCTCACCCGAATTTCGGCCAAAAGCGATCTCGCCAAGGCCTTTCGCTATGCCCTCGGCCGCTGGCACGCGTTCAGCCTGT
>NZ_JNAC01000018.1:0-2054 GCF_000722555.1 Sphingobium sp. DC-2
GGATTGAGTGATGAGCTACCAGCCAGACATAATCATCTATCACGACCATTGCGCAGATGGATTTGGGGCCGCTTGGGCGTGCTGGATGAAGTGGCGCGACAAGCCGCAATATGTGCCCGCAAACTATGGGCAGACGCCGCCCGATGCGACCGGAAAGCACGTTCTTATCGTGGACTTCAGCTATAAGCGCGACGTGCTGCGGGAGATGGGCAAGGCCGCCGCGTCGGTCATCGTTCTCGACCATCACAAGACGGCGCAGGCTGATCTTGCAGATTGGGCGGTCAAGGATGTGGCTGGCGACTTCTGGGCCGGTGACGACCCGTTGAAGCTGGTCCGCCAGAATGATGAGCGGATCGGGCAACCAATTGCTGCGCTGTTCGATATGAGCCGGTCTGGTGCCCGCCTTGCGTGGGAGTTCTGCCACGAAAATGAAGCGCCCAACCTGATCCAGCTTATCGAAGATCGCGACCTGTGGCGGTTCGAATACGACGAAACAAAGCCGTTCAGCCTTTGGCTTCGCTCCGAGCCGTTCAGCTTCGACCGTTTCGAATTGCTTTCACAGCAGCTTGGCGATGCGCGGGACAGCCACAAGATCATGATCGAAGCAAAGGCCATGCAGCGGTTCTTTGATACCAAGGTGGATGAGATCGCCTCTTTCGCCAAGTATCGCGGCCTTGCCGAGCATAACCCTATCGTCGTCAACTGCCCGCCCATGTTCGCCAGTGAAGTCGGTCATGCGTTGCTGGACAAGCATCCTGAAGCGCCGTTTTCGGCCATGTGGTACGAGGCAGGCGACAAGCGCATGTGGAGCCTTCGGAGCCGGGATGAGCGGCAGGATGTTTCCGAGGTCGCTGCGATCTTCGGCGGCGGCGGGCATCGCAATGCTGCCGGGTTTGCGGAGACGGTAGCATGACCGAACACCAGAGAGGCCCGTTCTACACGCGCCGGGATGATGCGCTGATAGCCCGCGTCAAGGCAATCAAGGAACTGGATGGCGAGCCGCTGCCGTGGACGCCGTATCGCTGCCCAGGGCGGAAGAGGGCTGCATGAAGCGCCACTTCTTCACCACCTGCGGCGAATGCGGCGGGGAGCGGCCCAACTATTCGGGCATCTGCGCCGACTGTGACCCGATGTACCGCGATAGCGATGGAAGCCGGGACGGCCAAGACCCGCAGGGGCTTGGTGCGCAGCACGACAGCGCGGGCCATCCCGGCCTATGCGGTTGCGGCCTGACACAGCTTCGCCGCGCACTGGTTATTCCCACCCTCCCCAAAGCCAGCGACACGGAAGGAGAGGGGTGATGGATCAAGCCCAAGGTCGTTTCACGATCGAGGATGACACATTCGTCGATGTGCGGGCGCTGGTCGGAAACCACGTCTATCTCTGGCAGACCGCCCCAGACACTGGCGTTGAGGCGCAAATCAACCTGACGCCAGACGGGGCTTATCGGCTCGGGCTGGAACTTGTCCGCCGGTGCGCGCCCCGCCAGCAAGGAACAGCGCTATGACCCCCAACCCAAAACCAGCGCCAGAGAGTGGGGAGCTACTGCCGTGCCCGTTCTGTGGAGGCGAGGCTCGTCTGTATTCAGTAAGCCTGCCGATGACGGCGGACTGCGCCGACATACAAGCGTGCTGCACGGAGTGCGACACGATGGGACCATGTATTCTTTTCGACCAAACCGAGCAGGGCGAAACCGATATACCTGATCTTGAGGCTGAAGCCATCGCCGCATGGAACCGCCGCGCCTCCCTCACCTCCGAACTCGCAACCGTAAAGAAGAGGCTGGAGAGCGCGGAGCGTGAGTGCCGATCTGTGTGGCGCTGCGCCATTGGCGATGTGACCGGCGCTCTGGACGTGCTGAAGAACCGCTGGATTAACAGCCGACGCAAACATGAGCGCGAGGCCGGGGAGGAGCTAAACAAGATCGCAAGCCTGATATGGGCGGCCCGCTCCCCCGCTGCCAGCAATTACGATGAGGCTGCAAAGCTCGGCAAGGCGCTGATCGAGCGCGCCCGCACCTTCCTCCAGGAACAGGAGAAGCAGAATGGATAGCA
>NZ_JNAC01000019.1:0-650 GCF_000722555.1 Sphingobium sp. DC-2
CCTGCTTTTACTCCGCCGCGCTGGCCTAAAATCCGACCGCCGTTGACACACATGGCGAATGCTTCGGGAAACGCTTCCTTGAGCTTGGTTATGCTGCGCGCCGATAGGGAGTAGCCTACCGAGGGAGTCGGATAGATGCGGGTTAGCGTCGAAGGGGCCAAACCCGACCGGCGTGCAATCTCTGTTGCGGACAAGCCGGTTTCCTCGATCAGGCAGCCGATCAGCCCGCGTGCCCTTTGCTGATCCCATTCGTAACCGTAAGGCATTTTTTTCGCGCCTGCTTTGGGCACATTTGTGCGACCGCTTAGGAAACAACATTCGCCGGGATTTCTCCAGCGGATGTCATGTTTGCGCGAATTTAATTGCTTGTCTTTGGATGGTGCAAACCTCCGATACGCATATTGAACATCTATACAATTTGCGCATCTAAAGTTTCGTTATGCGCGCTCAAAATGGCATTTTCCTACACAATATCACTCTGCGTTTGCATATATGCGCACGCGTGAGCAGAAACGGTTTGCGTGTAACGGAATTTACGCATAGGAGATTTGCGCAAGTTGCGCATACGCACATGTGTGCGTCTGGGTACGTGCAGGGGGTGAAGTGAAGCAGCCCCCAAAATGACCGGACAGTTCCTCACACTTATGTAA
>NZ_JNAC01000020.1:0-1525 GCF_000722555.1 Sphingobium sp. DC-2
TAATAGATCCTATGCAGGCCGGATCGGCTATGCCGTTGTTCCGTCAGACCTCACGGAGAACGCTACATGGAGAACTCGTCGTCAAATTGCTGCCCCAAGACTTCTGTCATTGTCAGCGTTGAGCTCAGCAAGCGCAACTGGCTTGTTGCTTCGCTCTCGCCAGGAGCGGCGAAACCTTCCCTGCGGCCAATTCCTGCCGGGAACAGCGCGGCACTGATCAGTCATCTTCGCAATCTTGAGTGCAAGGCTGCTGATCGCATCGGTGAACCTGTCACCATTCGCCTGTGCTTCGAGATTGGATATGATGGCTTCTGGCTCGCAAGGCTACTGCGGTCGAACGACATCGATACCTATGTGCTGGATCCTGCCAGCTTCCTAGTGTCGCGGCGAGGCAGGCGCGCGAAGACCGACCGGATCGACGCCGAAGCGATGATCGGGATTCTCAAAGCCTATCTCGCTGGCGACAAAAGCGTCTGCCGTGTCGTGGCCGTGCCCTCTCCCGAGGAGGAGGACGCGCGCCGGGTAATGCGCGAGCGCGGCGATCTCGTGCATGAGCGCACCCGGATTGTCTCTCGGATCAGGGGGCTACTTGCACTGCAGGGCATACGATCTGTTAAAGCCATCAAGGGCGGTGACTGGTCGAGCCAACTCGACGACATGCGCACCGGCGACGGGCGGCCTTTGCCACCAAACCTTCGCCGACAAATAGAGCGCTGCTTCGGGCGGCTCGCGTTGCTCAACGATCAGATCAAGGACATCGAGCGGGACCGCGCTGAAGTCGTGCTCCATGATGAGTCCACCTTTCCATGCCGCGACAAAGCGGTTCGCCTCGAGCAGCTGAAGGGCATTGGCCCGAACAGCGCGGCAATGTTGGTCGCAGAAGTTTTTTGCCGAAAGTTCGAAAGCCGGCGACACGTCGCGGCCTTCCTTGGGTTGGCTCCGGCGCCCTTCGCCAGCGGCGACGTGTCGCGCGATCAAGGCATAAGCAAAGCCGGTAACCGAAGCACACGTGTGCAGATGGTGGAACTTGCATGGTGTTGGTTGAAATATCAGCCAAGTAGCGAACTAACCGTTTGGTATCGCAGCCGGTTCAAAGGCAACGGCGCTCGCGCGGCAAAGGTGGGTATCGTTGCCCTCGCCCGAAAATTGTTAATCGCGCTTTGGCGCTTTGTGGAGACAGGTCTGGTCCCTCAAGGTGCCGAGCTCCGCGCCGCCTGATGCTTATGTTGCAACAGGCTCGATAAGGCGACGCGGATTGGTGTGATGTGTGACCGGGAAAGTTGATGGCGCCTGAAAACGCCCAGTAGTAGTTTGGTCCGCATCTGCCTTTGCTCGATCCGGGGATGTGAATACGGATTATGGTGCGCGGGCACGGCCGCGACCGGATACAAGTCTATGCACGGATAGTGCATCAGCTGATCTCGGAACGAATGAAGCCAATCCTTGAGCATTGCGTGTGGGGCCCCCCAACCTGTCAACAGAAGGAACCGTTCAATGCGACCTTGACAAGGCCCGGATCATACAA
>NZ_JNAC01000021.1:0-2554 GCF_000722555.1 Sphingobium sp. DC-2
TGTGCACGGCGGTGACAAACCAGGCCAATGGAGCGCCGGCAAATTGCTGAGCGCGGCGGAGTAAAAACCAGCCATTGGTAAGGTTGCTCTTTTTGGAGCGGCCGGGGATGTTTGCCGTGGAGAGCTATGCAGCGGTACGCCGCTTTGTGTTTGTCGAAGGGAACAGCCAACGGGAGGCAGCGAAGGTTTTCGGCCTGAGCCGAGAGACGATCGCGAAGATGTGCCGTTTCTCGCTGCCGCCGGGCTACACGCGTTCCAAGCCTGTCGCCAAGCCGAAGCTGGGATCGTTGCTGCCGGTGATCGACCGGATTTTGGCTGAGGATTATGTTGCGCCGCTCAAGCAACGCCATACGGCCAAACGAATCTTTGAGCGGTTGCGCGATGAACATGGCTACGGCGGCGGCTATACGGTGGTGAAGGATTACGTTCGGCAGAGCCGTGTGCGTAGCCGCGAGACCTTCGTGCCGCTGGCGCATCCGCCAGGGCACGCCCAGGTGGACTTTGGCGAAGCGGTGGGAGTGATCGGCGGTGTGCGGCAGAAGGTGCATTTCTTCTGCATGGACCTTCCGCAATCCGATGCCTGCTTTGTGAAGGCCTATCCTGCCGAGACGACGGAAGCCTTCCTGGACGGGCATGTTTGCGCCTTCGCCTTCTTTGGCGGGGTACCGCTCTCGATCCTGTACGACAACACCAAGATCGCGGTGGCCAAGATCTGCGGGGATGGCAAGCGCGAGCGTACCCAGGCCTTCACCGGGCTGGTCAGCCATCACCTGTTTGCCGATCGCTTTGGCCGCCCGGGCAAGGGCAACGACAAGGGGAAGGTTGAAGGGCTGGTGAAGTATGCGCGCTCGCACTTCATGGTGCCGATCCCGCGCGCGGCGACCTATGACGACTTCAACGCAGAGCTGGAACGACGGTGCCGGGCCCGGCAGGACGAGCGAGCCGAACGCCACACCGAGACGATCGGGGAGCGCCTGGCGGCAGATCTGGCGGCTTTGCGCCCGCTGCCCGCCGGCACGTTCGAACCATGCGAGACCAAGGGCGCACGCGTCTCCTCGACTGCGCTGGTGCGCTACCGGACCAACGATTACTCGGTGCCGACCTGCTATGGCTTCCAAGACGTTGTCGTGAAGGGCTTCGTCGACCGGGTTATCATCCTGTGCGGCGGTGAAGAGATCGCCCGTCATCCGCGCTGCTATGGCGAAGCCATGTTTGTGGCAAACCCGCTGCACTATCTGGCCCTGATCGAGACCAAGCCGGGCGCGCTCGATCAGGCAGCCGCGCTTAAGGACTGGAATCTGCCGGAGGACTTCCAGCACCTGCGCCATCTTCTCGAGGTTCGGATGGGCAACAAGGGGAAGCGCGAGTTCATCCAGGTCCTACGCCTGCTTGAGGCGATGCCGATGGAGGTGGTGACCTTTGCGGTGAAAGAGGCAATCCACATCGGGGCAATCGGCTTCGATGCGGTCAAGCAGATCGCACTGGCGCGGATCGAGCGTAGACCGGCCCGGCTCGACCTGGAAGCCTATCCGCACCTGCCCAGGATGGAGGTCAAGACAACGCGCGCTGCTGACTATGCCAGCCTTCTGCCGGGGATGGCCGCATGAGCCGGGCCGGGGAAGACAAGATGCCCACTGGCACGACGGCGGGCACACCGCAGGTGCTGCTGGCGCATCACCTCAAGCAGCTCAAATTGCCCACCGTGCTGCGCGAATATGAGAAGCTGGCCCGGGAATGCGCACGCGATGGCGTGGATCATACCCGCTATCTGCTGCGCCTTATCGAACTGGAACTCATCGACCGGGAGCGGCGCACCGTCGAACGCCGTATCCGCGCCGCCCGGTTCCCGGCGGTCAAGAGCCTGGACACCTTCGAGTTCACCGCCATCCCCAGCCTCAACAAGATGCTCGTGCTCGAACTGGCGCGCTGCGAGTATATCCTGCGGCGGGAAAACATCATTGCGCTGGGCAACAGCGGGACGGGTAAAACCCATGTAGCGCTCGCCCTGGGACTGGCCGCCTGCCAGAAGGGCTTCAGCGTCCTGTTCACCACCGCTGCGGCCCTGGTGAACCAGTTGATGGAGGCCCGCGACGAAAAGCGCCTCCTGAGGATGCAGCGCGAACTGGCCGCCGTGAAGCTGCTGATTGTCGATGAACTCGGCTATGTGCCGCTCTCGCCGACCGGGGCCGAATTGCTGTTCGAAACCTTCTCCCAGCGCTACGAGCGCGGCTCCACGATCGTCACCTCTAACCTGCCTTTCGAGGACTGGACCCAGGTTCTGGGTTCTGAGCGGCTGACTGGCGCGCTCCTTGATCGCCTCACGCACCATGTCAGCATCCTGGCCATGAATGGCGACAGCTACCGGCTCAAGCAATCCGCCCGCCGCCGCACCGCCGGGGCGGAGCAAAACCAGGCCACCACGCCCGACTGATCCGCAGAAAAACGGCCAATATGCAAAGGGCCCCGATCGGGGCCCTTTGCATATCATCCGCGCCACATTCACTGGCCTGCTTTTACTCCGCCGCGCTGGCCTAAAATCCGACCGCCGTTGACA
>NZ_JNAC01000022.1:0-4917 GCF_000722555.1 Sphingobium sp. DC-2
GGCCCCTGTGCATTATTCGGCCACAGATTCACGGTAGGCGAGCTTGAGGGACGTCGGCGCCAGCTTCTCTGCCAGGGATTGCGCTACGTAAGCCGTCGCGGCCACACAAAAAGGCCGGCACAACGGCCGGCCATAGTTTTAGGAGAGGATGCCTGAAAGGCATCCTCATGCTGCACCTGCGAGCAGCCGTGCGCAATACAAATCCGCAGGCACCGTTGGTGAAGGCGGCTCCAGTGTCTATCAGGCGGCCAGCATGTCCTTCATCGTTGCGGGGTCAAGCCGTCACCGGCGCAGTTCTTCGATCCCGAGTTCCTGCCATATCCACCCGAAGTCGTACGTCGCCATCGGATCATCGATGTCGGCGTGTCTCCCACTGAGATTTTCGAGATGTTTTAGCCACGTGGCGAGTTGGTCGCGTCCGGCCTTGCTGCCGGCGCATTGTCGCGGCGTTTTGTCGCCGAGCATCGGGACAGGCTCATCGAGGAGTGTCCGGTATTGACGATCGAGCATGCCGTGGACAAGCGGGGTGGCGACCTCGACCGGGATGTCCGGTGCCGGCTCCGACACGGTTCGTCCTTCCTGACGCGCAGCCATCGCCTGTTCGATCGTCTCGATCTCGGTCAAAGGTGTTCCCACCAGGGCGCCGAGCGCCTGGGTGACGAGTGCAACGCCGCGTTCTGCACGTTCGGCCGAGGTGACGGAGAGGATCAGAGCGCGGCCCTTGAGTTCCAGATTCCCAAGCACCGGCGTGCCGTCTTCCATTGACACACCCCACGCCATCTGGCCGGTGCCTTTCTTGCCCTGTTTTGTTCTGGTGCCGAGCCAGTTCCAGAAATGTGACGTTTCCCGCTGCAGGGCGGGCACGGTATCGAGGCGGTCGCCGATGAGTGCCTGCGTCGTCCCCCGCGTGAACGGAAAACGGACACGGTGGAAAACAACCTCCTCGCCATCGGCGTTATGCAGCGTGGGGATGGCGACAGGCTCGAGCATCCTGGGCAAGATGTCGAACAGCCAGACCATCGAGATGAGCGGCGCCAGGTCGCGCAGTTGATCATCGTCGATCACTAGTTTCGCGCGCGGGCCGCGCTTGCCCTGTCCCAGGCGCAATGCCTCGAGAAGGGCGCTGGTGGCTTCCGCTGTAAAGGACAGCAGGCCGCCTGCCAGGATCCTATGCCCGCTCACCGGAATGATGCGCACGCCGATCCGATCCCACGGGCCCAGCGTCCTGGACGCGGTGCGCTCGCGGACCTGGACGGGATCACCGCCCCGGATCAGATCTCGCGCGAGGAAGCCGACGCCGGGCTCGATCGCGCTGACTTCATAGACGCTCATGACGGAGGTCTTCAGCGCGCGCATGTAGAGCTTGTTGGGGCCGGCCTCGTTCCATCCGCGGCGCTTGAGATATTCGTCCACGATGTTGCGGCCATCGGGCTCGAAGACGCGGGTCACCAGGTCCTCGAACGCGCAGCCCCACAAGGTCATGGCCCAGTGATCCCCGATGATGCCGGGCAGTTCGTCGGAATCGATGTCGAACTGCGTGAGAACCGGCCCCAGATGATCGTCGAGCGCGTCATGCAGGTCGTCGGCCCACTCGGGCCGTGTCGCGAACTTCATCAGCCCGGTCAGGTCGTGGCCGCGTTTCATGCCGGTAGCTCCATAGTCTGTCGGTGCGCGGCGACGATGCGCGAAACGGTCGGCTCGCTGACATGATAGAGCCGCGCCATCTCGGCGCCGGATTTTCGTCCGGAGATGACGGACTCCGCGATCTCGCGCCGTTGCTTTTCGCCGAGTTTGCGCCGGCGTCCGCCGATCCGCCCTTCGGCGCGCGCCTGGGCGAGGCCGGCGGAGGTGCGCTCGCGGATCATGGCGCGCTCGAACTCGGCGAAGCTCCCGACCATCTGCATCATCATGCGACCTGCGGCCGTGGTGGTGTCAATCGCCTCGGTCAGCGAGCGGAAGCCCGCGCCCGCCGCCTCGATCCGCTCCATAATGTGCAGCAGATCCTTGAGGCTGCGCGATAGCCGGTCGAGTTTCCAGACGACGACGACGTCACTGTCGCGTAACTGGCCGATCATCTCCAGGAGCTTTGGCCGGTCCCAGCGCCCGCCACTGGCAATTTCCTCGAACACGCGCCTGCACCCAGCCGCGTCGAGGGCGCGGCGCTGGGCGGCGTTCGACTGCTCGTCACCCTTCGACACCCGCGCATAGCCGATCAGATAGGGTGCCCTGGTCAAATCCTGCCTTTCACAAACGGCCGTATCCGGAGGCCAGTGCGGCATGAACGGATTCCTGCGGCCTCTTGTCTTTCACAATCCTCTTTCAGAATCATGCCGAAAGGCAAGTGGTTTTTGGAGGTTCAAAGATGCCCGGACGGATTCCGATGACGACGCGGCAGCGCGCTGCCCTGCTGATGTTGCCCGACGACGAGGCGGCGATCGTGAAGCACTATAGTCTGTCAGGTGAGGACATGACCGCGATCGACACCGCGCGCACGCCCGCCACCCGACTCGGCTACGCCCTGCAGCTTTGTTGCCTGCGCTACCCGGGCCGGCATCTGCGCCACGGGGAACTGCTGCCTGCGGTCATGCTCGACCATATTGCCGAGCAGGTCGGGGTGGATGCAAAGGTCATAGCTGATTTCGCCAGACGCACGCCCACGCGCTACGATCAGCTCGCCGCGATCAAGACGCGCTTCGGCTTCAGCGATCTGAGCCGCCCGCACCGCGTGGAATTGCGGACATGGCTGACAAACGAGGCGGCGAGCATCATCGACGGACGCGCGCTGCTCGGCCGGCTTCTGGATGAGATGCGCGCGCGTCGGATCGTGATCCCGGGTGTCAGCGTCGTGGAGCGCATGGCGGCCGAGGCGATACATCAGGCGGAAACGGATCTCGTGGCCGCGATCGATGGCGGCCTTGGCCATGAGATGCGTCAGCAACTCGACGCGCTGATCGATGACAAGGTGCATGACCGGCAGAGCCGTCTGTCCTGGCTGCGCGAGCCAGAACCGCGTGTCGCATCCGCTTCGCTTTTGGAAATCGTCGAAAAGATCACGCTGATTCGTGGGACGGGCATATCGGCTTTCTCCCCTGATGTTCGCCACGAACCGCGCCTGGGGCAATTCGCCCGGGAGGGTGTGCGCTACACGGCACAGGCTTTCCAGCAAATGCGCCCGGCCCGCAGGCGGGTCGTGCTGCTCGCGACGCTGCGCGAGCTGGAGGCGACACTGACCGATGCGGCGATCGATATGTTCATTGCGCTCGTGGGGCGGGCCCATCTGCGCGCCCGCAAACGGCTCGAACAGCGCGTGGCCGTTTCCGGCCGCGAGGGCCGCGAACGGATGTTACGCATCGCCAGGGTTCTGGAAGCGATCAGCCAGGCGGCCCGGGCTGGCGGCGATGTCGCCGCGGCGGTCGATGCCGTGGCATCCCTCGACATCATCGACGCCGACGCCGCTATCATCCGACGTACCGCCTCACCGCACCGGAACGAGGTTCTGGACGAGATCGCGGCGGAATATCGCGCCTTCAAGCGGATGGGGCCGTCGTTCGTGCGCGCTTTTGATTTCCAGGGCCGGGCCGGAATGCAGCCGTTGCGCGATGCGATGGCGATCCTCGCCGATCTCGACGGAGACTGGCGCAGGGCGTTGCCCGATGACGTGCCGCTTGGCCATGTCGAGCACCGCTGGCGTCGGCATGTCATGACCGCAGGCGGGATCGATCGCACCCATTGGGAGATGGCGACTTACAGCGCGCTTTCCAATGCTTTGGCATCCGGTGGTATCTGGGTGCCGACCGCGCGCGTCCATCGCGCGCTCAGTGTGCTGCTTGCCCCACCGGCCAGCCCCGTACCGAAGCCCGCTTTCTCGCTCGGCGATCCGCACGCCTGGCTCGACGAGAGGGCGGCAAGGCTTGATAGCGCCCTGCGCGAGGTCGCCCGCGATCTGGACAAACGCGATCCCCCCCTTTTTGCCGGCGAGCGGCTGCGGTTTCCGAAAGACCCCAAAGAAGACCCTGGTCAGGATGAAGGGCGGCAACTTGCGCTCACCTGCTACGGCATGGTGCCTGCCACCCGTATCACGGATGTGCTGTCGCAGGTTCAACGATGGACCGGCTTCATCCAGCATTTCGGCCATGTCTCGACCGGTCTGCCTCCCGCCGACGAACGCGCCTTTCTTGCCACCTTGATCGCGGAGGCGACCAACCTTGGTCTGTCGCGCATGGCCGAAGTTTGCGGTGTCGCCTCGCGTCGCGCACTGTTGCGTATGCAGACGTGGCATATGCGCGAGGAAACGTTTCGCGCCGCGCTCGCCAGCCTGACCGACGCTATCCATGCCGAACCGCTCGCCGCCTGGTTTGGTTCGGGGCATCGCGCATCGGCCGATGGGCAGGCTTATTATCTCGGCGGTGCCGGCGAAGCCGGAGGAACGGTCAACGCACATTACGGTCGCGACCCCGTGGTCAAGATCTACACCACCATCACCGATCGATACGCACCGCTTCATCAGACGGTCATCGCCGGGACGGCGGGCGAGGCGATCCACGCACTCGACGGCATCCTCGGCCACGAAAGCAGCGCGGACATCACCGCCCTCCACACCGATGGTGGCGGCGTCTCCGATATCGTGTTCGCCGTCATGCATTTGCTCGGCCTCGATTTCGAGCCGCGCATTCCGCGCCTGTCGGATCGACAACTCTATGGTTTCGAGCCCGCGCGGCGCTATGGTCGGCTCGCACCGCTGTTCGGGCGCCGCCTCGGTCGGGACCTGATCGTCAGCCATTGGGCCGAAATTGCGGAGGTCATCGCGGCGATGCGCGACCGCACTGTCACACCGTCGCTGATTTTGAAGAAGCTGTCCGCCTATCGTCAACAAAACAGTCTTGCTGCGGCACTTCGGGAGGTCGGACGGATCGAGCG
>NZ_JNAC01000023.1:0-19556 GCF_000722555.1 Sphingobium sp. DC-2
CCAACCCCCTGATACTACTCACCTTAGTTTCGGATCAGGCTCTTAGGGAAACGAAGGGTAATCAGGGGCAATTGGCATACCGCAAATCAAGGGCTTGCTTCCCCTGCTTTACCCCGAAGGCCCAGTTCCACATCCGTAGGTAAAGCTAGTTTATAGCAGTTCTTTCTGCTTCTGCCTTTTGCTCCATTTGACTGTTCGATCGAGACCGGCTGCGAGCCTTCATCGGAACGACGTTGTCCTTCGGATTGAGTATCCGCGCCACCAATGACGCAAGCTGACGAAGGGCTTCCGTCTTTTCAGCGAGGTAGTCGTGCTGATCATAGACACCTTCTACGCCTGGAATGACATGCCCAAGCACTCGCTCAGAGACATGCGGCGAGACGCCTGCTCGTATCATCAGCGTCTTTCCGGTCCGGCGCAGATCGTGCAGGACCCAGTGTGGGATAGGGTGACCGGCGATTTCCTCCATCTTGGCATCCAGTTCCGCCTTGGCGTCAGTGAAGCCGTTGATCGGACCAGCCAAGCGTCCCTGGAAAACAAATGGTCGGGTCGGCGTCGTAGGCTGCTTCTTAACGATCTGCATCGCCATGGGAGATAGCCGAACATACTCGGCATTACCCTTCTCTCGATCTTCCGTCGGGATCGTCCACAGTCCATCGGACGTAACATAGTCCCGGTGCATCAACCGCAGTTTTTCGCGCCTCTGAAGAGTCAGCAACAATAGCTGGCAGAAAACACCGAATACCTCCTGCGTCCCGCAAGCCTGCCAGAATATGCGGATTTCCTCGTCACTCAGAATACGCTTGCGTTTGCGCTCGGAAGATTTAGTTCGCTTCATTCCCCGCACAATTGGAGACACGAAATCGTCTCCCCGCGCCGCGTACCAGTTGAACATGGAGCTGAGCTGTGCGAGCACGGCATCCGCTTGAGTAGCTCCATTGTTATCCTGAATTGTATCGAGTAACTCGGTTACATCGCGGCGCGTGATTGAAGCGATCGGACGATTTCGCCACCGCTCATTGCCGGTTAGGTCTTCCAAGATATAGTGATCGAAAATCCGCTTGATCTCCTTTGCAGAACGCAGCGGAGCCAGAGGTCTACCACGGCCGTCCTTCTGACCCTCTTTCATAACATGGCGCTTGAAAAACTCGACAAAAACCGTCGCAATCGTCTCCAATACCGCCTGCGGCTCTTCATCTACCGGCTGAGCAGGTCGACTAGGGTCAATGCCATCCGCAATCGCGGCCTTCCATTCTCGGGCCTTCTGCCGCGCTTCGTCCAAGGCAAGGGCGGGCACACCCTTCTTGACAATGTAGATGCGATCCTTGGCGTCCGCAGGACAAAAATCTCCTAGCACTCTGCGACTAGGAGCTCCGCACGTCCCATCTCCTTTCGGGTATCGCGCATAGAGCCAGAATGTCACCCGACGCTTGGGATTGATCGTAACTAATAGTCCTGTTTCGGCCTCGTCGTGCCACTCGTCCCGTCCCCCTTCTGGGGCGGCCTTCAGGCCGCGAATCCAAGGATCAGAAAATTTCTTCGTTGCCATGTCAGCCTCGATTTTGCGCTACAAATTGCGCTACAAATTGGAAGGGATGCCACACACCTCCATGTTCGGGAGGATGACGCAATTTTACCATTAATACAAGGAAACATAAGGGAATTTCCTGTAACATGGTGACGCGATGTACTATGAAATTTCGCGGTGAGACGTTGAATCCAATTTCTCTTAATCAGCGGGTCCTAGGTTCGAGCCCTAGTGCGTCCACCATTTTTCTTCCTTCATTATCAAGAGTTTACGTCGAGGCCGGCGACAAGCTTGAGCCGCGGACGGCTCTCACTGTGACCATTTTTGTGACCTGAGCTTTCCAGCTTTTCCGGGCAGTTAGACTTTTTCGTGTCTGTGACCGGATTAATCAGCGGGTCTGTGCCCGGCAAAATCAGCTGGTCGGCATAAGGCTGGAGATGCTTCACCGACATGTGCGCATAACGCCGCACCATCGACTCCGATTTCCATCCCCCCAGCTCCTGAAGCACCCAGGTGGGCACATCATTCTGCCGGAGCCAGGTCGCCCAGGTGTGCCGCAGATCGTGCCAGCGGAAATCCTCGATCCCGCAGGCCTTCAATGCCGCACGCCAGGTCCGCGTATTCGCATTAGCAAGGCGCTTGCCCCGAAATGTGAACACATGAACCGGATGCTTGCCCTTCTGCCGCCGTAACACGCCAAGGGCCGCCTCGTTCAGGGGAACGCCGAGCGCTTCCCCGTTCTTGGTCTCGCCATATCCGATCGTGACGATGCGCCGGGTCATATCGACCTGATCCCATCGCAGATGGAGTATGTTGCCCTGACGCAGGCCGGTCGACAAAGCGAACAGCACCACCTCGCGCTGGTGTTCAGGAAGCCGACCCATGAGCTCGGCGGCCTGATCATGGGTGAGAAACCGCACCCTGACCCGGCCACTGCGCGCATAGGTCTTGAACGCCGGCACATGCGCAATCCATTCCCATTCCCGCATCGCCTTCCGGAAGATCGCGCGGATGAGCGCGACATAGAGATCCTTGGTGCGATCGCTCTTGCGGGCGAAATGGCGCGATATGAGCCGGTCGATCATGTCCCTGCTCACCTGATCCAATGTCTTGCCACGCAGATGCCTGGTGAACCACCGGATCCGGCTCACATCGTCCCGGTAGGACTTCTTGTGTGCCTTCTCCTTCAGCCACCGCAAAGCCGCCTCGTCCCAGGTCCGTTTCGGCTTCTGCTTCAGCTTGGCAAGGTCCCACAGCTCGGCCTTCAGCTTGTCGTGAAATTCGAGCGCCTTCAGCCTGTCGGTCGTTCCAGTAGAGCGTCTAATGAGCGTTCCGTCAGGTGCTGTGAGCTTGACGTAGTATTTTCCTGCACGTTTCCAGAGTGCCATAATGCCTCCTTTCGTTGGGCACCTGACTGCATTCGTGCAGGCGCAGAGTAGCCCGAGCGAATCCAGGCGACAAGTTCGCCTTCCAGAAAGCGCCACTGGCGCCCGACGCGGGCCGCCGGAATGCGCCCCTCGGCTAGCAGATTGCGGATGGTGTTGGGGTGCACCTTGAGCAGCGCTGCCGCTTCCCGGATGGTCAGAACGCGCTCGGCTCCCTCGCCCATGGTCAGACCTGCAGCACCAATTGCGCGGTCATGCCTTCGGCGTCGGAGAACAGCATGGCGCTGAGCGGACAGAAGGGATCGTCGATCCGCACCCGCCAATATTCACGGGGAGGCTCGCTGCGCGACATCCGCTCCCAGGCGTCCCCGATATGCTGCCAGCCCAGCATGACCCGGAATGCAGGAGCGTTGTCGCTGACCCTATTGTCGTTGGGCACGAGACGGATTGCGCGCTGGATGGAGAGGGTGTTGATCTCCCCTTCCCATCCGCCCTGCTTCGAGCGCCGGAAGCGGCCGATCGTCCGCTTGCGGGTCATGTCCCCGCCCCCATGTCCCTGCGCGCCTTGGCAAAGGCGCGATCGCTGGCCAGAAAGCTCTCGATCATGGCGGGGACGAGGTCCGCCACCTCGGCCTTGTCGCCATAGGTTCGGTTGTAGATCGTCGCATAGTCGCCGAGCGCCTGGGCGAGATCGGGCGTAATCGTGATCGCCAGTTTGACCGGTGTCCGGTCGGGCAGTTTGGCGAGCTTGAGCATCGCGGCTCTCCTTATTTAGCGAGTGCCCGCCCATGGCTGCAGCACGATGTCCTTGTGGACAATCACGCGCAGCGGCCATCCGGGACGGACGGTGATGGTGGGCTGGATGTTGAGGTTCTTCGAGACGATCTGCTGACCCGCCTGATTGGCGGATTGCTGGGTCGATTGCCGGATCGCGCGGACAAGATCGCTCTCGTCGCTGCCGAGCGTGAGTTCGGTGCCGACGCCCAGCAGGGTCGAAAGCGCGACGCCCTTGAGCAATTGCCAGCTATGGAAGTCGACTTTGTCGGCAAGCCCCGCATAGCCCGCGCTGTCGGTGGCGGGCAGATTGTCTATCTGGACCGAACTGCCATCGGGCAGGATGATCCGCTGCCAGACCAGCAAGGCGCGCCGCTGACCGAAAGCCACGACGCTGTCATAGCTGCCGATCAGACGCGAGCCTTGCGGGATGAGCAGGATACGCCCGGTCACGGTATCGAAGACCGGTTCGGTCACTTGCGCCACCAACATGCCCGGCAGGTCGGAATTGAGCCCCGTCATCAGGCTGGCGGCGATCACACTGCCTGCCATCAGTTGGTAGGGCGATGCCGGAGTCTGAAGTGCATGGGCATTGATGGTCCCGTCCGACGCCTGGCTCCCGACAAAATCGAGCTTACGCTGCTGGTTGTTCTGGTCCCGCTCCGGATCGAGCGCGAGACGCCCCGCCTGCTCGCTCTGGCCTAGCGCTGCACTGCCTGTGGGCGTTCTGTCCGCACCTGTGACCGGCGCTGCTGCACCCCGCCCAGACGACTGGACCATAACACCTGCTTCGCGGGCCTGCGCTGCCTGAGCAGCGATCCGCTGCCGCTCGGCCTCGGCGGCCTGCTCCTCCATGGTCATGGATGGCGGCACGGCATTGGGGTCGATTGAAGGATCGATGCCGAGACCGCGCTGGTGCTCGAGGATCGGCCGGCCAAGATCGCCGGGCAGAGGATCGCCCAGCACCGGAACACCGGGCGGCAGCTCGCCATAGGTTCCCGGCAGATTGGCGACGGCATCGGCCGGAGTTCGCCGGTCCGCGACAGCCTTCTCATTACCGGTGGCGACCACCTGCAACGTCTTCGGCCCCAGCGCCATCCAGGCGACACCGGCGATGGCGAGCGAAGCACAAGCGGCTCCGCCGATGATCACACTGCGCCGGAACCGGACAACACGCCGGGGTGCGGCGCGCAGGACGAGCTTTTCCGTACTCAACTTGGCCGGCTCAGGCGGGGGCGCTGTCGGCTCACCATCAGGACGCGGGGCTGGGTCAGCATCATTCTTGGCGGGACCGCTCATGGGCGTGCCCTCCCCTGCGCCGCATCGGTGCGGGAAATGCGCACGACGGCCTGCGGGTTTTCGCCAAGCCGCAACTCGGCCGCGCCGAAGAGGCGATCGACGATATAGTGATTGCCGCTGACACGGTAGTTGACCAGCTGGCTCTGGCCCAGCGGCCCGACCACGAACAGGGGCGGCGCCTCGCCCTGGTCGAGCCGGGCCGGAAACTCGATATAGACTTTGTTGCCATCATCCCACGCCCGGACGGGGCGCCAGGGCGGATTGTCGCCGGTAATGGCATAGCGGAAGCGCAGATTGGTGAGTGCGACATTGTCCGCCACCGGCCGTGCTTCCTCGGCACGTTCGTTCTGCCGCTGCAAGGCCAGCAGGCGATCTTGCGGGTAAGTCCAGCTGATCGCCGCCATCGCGGTCTTGTCAGTGCTTTCGAGCGCCAGATGATAGGCGCGCCGGTCGGTGGTGATGACCATATTGGTCGCGAGCCCCGGTGCGAAGGGCTTGACCAATATATGCGCCCGCGCGGTCTCGCCGGCTCCACTCGAGGTGTCGCCGATGACCCAGCGCACGGTATCGCCTGCGGACACCGCCACGAGCTTCTCGCCGGGTTGGAGCGCGATGTCGCTCACCTGCTCCGGGGCTGCGTAAAGCCGGTAGAGCGCGCCGTCGGTCCAGGGGTAGACCTGCACCGCGTTGATATAGCCTGCGCTCGACGGTTCGCGCGTCGCCGCACGGTTCGCTGCTTCAACCCGCGCCGTGGGAGGTCCAGCCTCGGCCCTTACCGACGGCGGGGGGAGAAGCTGGCCCGGCAAGGGCAGCGGCACGGGTGTTTCGACGATCTCGACAGGCCTGGCTGGTTCAGCCTCAAGCACGGCAGGCCGGAATTGCGCGCTGTCCAAAACGATCGCAGGCGGCGGCGTCTTCCCGGCGCAGGCTGAGAGCAGCACCATCACGGGAAGGGACAGGGAAAGACGGGCGATCATGGACGGACTCCTTTCTGTTCTGGGTCGGCAGCAATCGGGGGCGCGGCGGCAGGGACTGCGGGCGCAGCAAGGTCAGGCGCCTGGACCTGCCGTGGAGACGGGGATGGCTGGCCATCGAGTTCGCGGGCCCAGTCAATCGCATTGACGAACAGGCCGAGCGGGTTCTTGCGCAGGGCATCAGCCGTTTTGGGCGGTTGCATCGTTACGGTGAGCATGGCCGTCCAGCGTTCGGTCTTCGCCAGACTGCCGCGCTCATAAATGCTCTCGGTCCATTTGACCTGAAAGCTGCTGTCCGAAGCGCGCACCACGCTCGTCACCTGGACCGAAACGCTGCGCTGGCCGATACCGGCGAAAGGGTCGTTGGCCCTTGCATATTCGTTGAGGAAGATCGCCGCGCGGTCGGTGGCGAAGTCATAGGCATCGAGCCAGTTGCGTTTCACCAGCACCGGGTCGGTCGAGACCGAGCGAACGTTCGATATGAAGCGCCCCAGATGCCAGGCGACCTGCCCGTCCGTGGGCTGGTAGTTCTGGATTGCCGGGGCGACGCTGCGCGCTTCGCCGAGACGATCGACTTCCACCACATAGGGCGCGACGCGGCTTTGCATCGACTGCCAGACATTCGCACCGATCAGGACGCCGGTGAGACCGAGGCAGGAAAAGGCGACAAGCCGCCAGTTCCGCGCCTGGACACGGGCCGAGCCGATACGCTCATCCCAGAGCTGACCGGCACGCTGATAGGGTGTCTCGGGCTGGGGCGTCACCCCATAGCGCTGGATCGATCGCTTGAAGATCATGGGATTTACTCCTTCTCGCTGAGGTTGGGATTTGCGCCGCTGCCGGGCCGGTCTCCGTCGCGCAGCGCCTGCATCGCCATGTGCCGGCGATGACGGGCGGTTTGCTCGGAGCGCAGGCTCTGCGCCCAGGCAGGCATGACGGCAGGCGATGTACCCTCCCCGGCCGCCGGCCCTGTGCCGGAGGCGGGCGATGAGGAGGGCGATGTCGATGAGGTTTGCCCGGCGTTCCAGGCGGCCTGCCGCCCCTTCTCCACACTGGACCGAAGTGGGGTTGCGATGCGCGAAGCGGCCGCTCTTGCGCCTTGCGATGTAGCACCTCCGGCAGCGGTAGCCAAACCGCCAAGGCCGGCACCGATGCTTGCGCTGCCGGCGGTTTCCTGACCAAGCCGGTAGGCGCTCGAGGCGGCCGATCCCATCGCGGTTCCGGCCCGGATCGCTCCCATGCCGCCCCGTCCCGCCATCATCGCGCCGCGCGCACCGAGCATCGCCGCCCCGCCGGACATGATCGCAGCGCCTGCCACCGTGCCGACAGCGGCACCGGCGCCGAGCTGCGGTGCGCCGGAAACAAGGCCCGCCGCAATGCCCGGGCCAAAGATGCCAAGGCCGAACAGGGTCAGCGCGCCCATCAGCAGGCTGAGCGCGTCGGCAATGTCCGGCTCGCTACCGACGAGCGCGGTCAGTTCGTCGAAGAGATTGGTGCCGATCCCGACGATGACTGCGAGCACCATGACCTTGATGCCCGCCGACACGACATTGCCGAGCACGCGTTCAGCTAGGAAGCTAGTCTTGTTCCAAAGTGCGAAAGGCACGAGGACGAAGCCTGCCAATGCCGTCAGCTTGAACTCAAGGATGGTGATGAAGAGCTGGATCGCGAGGATGAAAAAGGCCAGCACCACGAGCAGCCAGCAGATGAGCAGCACCGCGATCGAGAGGAAATTGCCGAAGAATTCGGGGAACCCCGACAGCTCGGAGACCTGATCGAGAAGCGGATGCGCCGCCTCGAAGCCGGTCCCGGCAATCGCGCCGGGATGCATCAGATCGTCGGCGGAAAGCCCGCCCCCGCCCGCGGTTATCCCGAGGCCGGAAAAACTCCTGAAGATGATCTCGGCAAGCGTGCTGAACTGGCCGATGATGAAGGCGAAGGCCCCGACGTACAGGACCTTCTTGATGAGCTTGCCCAGAACATCCTGATCATTGTCCATCGCCCACCAGAGCGCCGCGAGCGTCACGTCGATGCCGATCAGCACGCTGGTGAGAAACGCGACATCGCCCGAGAGCAGCCCGAAGCCGCTGTCGATGTAGCTGATGAAGGCTTCAAGGAAGCCGTCGATGATGTTGAGGTCAGGGTTCATGGGCCAGGCCGCCTTCCGGGTGCCGTCAGTCGCGCGTGTAGATGCGGGACGAACCGATGAAGCGCCGGGTCTGCTCACGGGCGGCTTCCATGGCCTGTTGCTGGCGCGCACGCTCGAGCGCTTCGGCGCGATATTGCGCCGCCATCATCTGCTGGATCTGAAGCTGTTGCTTGGCCGACAGCGCGATGAGCTGGTTGGTCGCCTGAGCCGCCTGCAGACTGCCGGTCGCGGACTGGCTTTGGGATACCAATTGCGCGAGGAGGTCGGCGTCCTCATCGATATTCTCGACAACCTGCGCCTGGACCCGCATGGTCTGGCGATAGCCCTGCATCGACGCCGCAAAGCGGGTCCGCGCCTGCGCGACGATCTCGCTCGTCGACAGCGCCGTGTCGAAGGCTGCGGGAAATTGCCGGCGCAGCGCCTCGTCCGTAGAGGCAAGGTCGAAGGCGATGCCTTCGGCCTGATCCATCAGCGTGCCGATCTTCTGCATCGACCGGGTGATCTGCGTCAGCGACGAGAAATCGAGACGCTGGAGATGCTTGGCCATATTGGTCAGCATCGACGCCTGATTTTGCAGCGCCTGGATCTGGTTGTTGATCTGCTGCAACGTGCGCGCGGCCGTCAGCACATTCTGCGCATAATTGCTGGGGTCGAATACGACGCCGCCGAACTGGGCGTGTGCCGGCGCGAGCGGAATGATGGCCGCGCCGGTGCAGGCGATGCCTGCGAGGACGGACGCGAGAATAGGCGATTTCATGAGAAGAGCTCCTTCTGCTGGGGTTGGACGGGGTCTCCCCCGGCGCTGTTCGCACCGGGGAAGTCTCGGAGAAGCTCGGCGGCCCAGGCGAGGCCCCGCGCTTCAAGAAAGGCGGCGGGGAACGCGGCCTGCCCATGTTCGGCAAGTAGCCGGTCGATCAGCTGTTGCGTTTCGGGATCGGAAGCCCCGCACAGGCTGAGCGCGACAGGCCCGAGCGCCAGCTCGAACAGGCGATTGCCCCGCCGGGATTGCAGATAATAATGCCGCTTGGGCGTGGCGCGGGCGATCAGTTCGATCTGCCGGTCATTGAGCCCGAAGCGTTCATACGCGGCGCGTCCTTGCGGTTCGATCGCGCGGTCGTTGGCGAGGAAGATGCGCTGCGGGCAGCTCTCGATGATCGCCGGGGCAATGCTGCTGTCCGCAATATCGGCAAGGCTCTGCGTGGCGAACACCACGCTGACATTCTTCTTGCGCAGGACCTTGAGCCATTCACGGATGCGCTGGGCGAAGACCGGATTGTCGAGAAAGACCCAGGCCTCATCGAGCACCAGCAGCGTCGGCCTGCCATCGAACCGCTCTTCGAGCCGGTGGAACAGGTAGGTAAGCACGGGCAGAACCACGCCTGCCGAGTGCATGAGCGTTTCGGTTTCGAAGCACTGCATGGCCCCGAGAGCGAGACTGTTCTCTGCGGCATCGAGCAGCCTGCCGAAGGGCCCATCGAGCGTATAGGGCATGAGGGCGGATTTGAGCGCGTTGGACTGGAGCAGGACTGAAAGACCGGTCAGCGTCCGCTCTTCGGCGGGCGCACTCGCGAGGCTGGTCAGCGCCGACCAGAGCGCTTCCTTCACCTCTGCTGTTACCTCGACCTTCTCGTGGACCAGCAGCGAAGCGATCCACTCGGCCGCCCAGGCCCGCTCGCTTTCGTCATCGATAGCCTTCAGGGGCTGGAAGGCGAGACCATCGCCCTCCCCCAGCGCATGATGTTCCCCGCCGCAGGCCAGCACGGTCGCGCGGGCCGACAGCCCCTTGTCGAAGATATAGACCTGTGATCCGTGGTAGCGGCGGAACTGCAAAGCGAGCAGCGCCAGCAGCACCGATTTGCCGGCACCGGTCGGTCCGACGATCAGCATATGCCCGACGTCGCCGACATGGGTCGAAAGGCGAAACGGTGTCGATCCGCTGGTTTCGGCATAGAGCAGCGGCGGGCCGGAAAGATGATCGTTGCGCGACGGCCCTGCCCAGACGCTCGACAAGGGCATCAGATGGGCGAGGTTCAGCGTATGGACCAGCGGCTGCCGGACATTGGCATAGACATGGCCGGGCAGCGACCCCAGCCAGGCTTCCACCGCGTTCACGCTCTCGCGAATGCAGGTAAAGCCGAGGCCATTGACGATACGCTCGACGATACGGACTTTTTCGTCCGCCGCAGCGCGATCCGCATCAGACACGGTGACGGTCGCGGTATAATATCCGAACGCCACATGATCGCCGCCCAGCGCCTGCAGCGCGAGATCGGCATCAGCGACCTTGTTGTCGGCGTCGCTGTCGGTGAGCGGAACCGGCTCGTTCATCATCACCTCGCGCATGAGCTGCGCGATCGACTTGCGCTTGTTGAACCATTGGCGCCGGATTCTGGTAAGCGTCTTGTTCGCGGCGGTCTTGTCGAGCGCTATGAAGCGGGTGACCCAGCGATAGGCGAAGCCCTGATGGTTGAGCGCATCGAGAATGCCCGGCCTGGTGGCGTTGGGGAACCCCATGACCGTCACCGTCCGCAGATGCTGGTCCCCCAGCATGGGCCCAATCCCACCCGAAAGCGGCGTGTCGACCAGCAGCCCGTCGAGATAGATCGGCGTTTCCGGCACTGCGACGGCGTGACGCTTCGTCGAGATGCTGCCGTGGAGGAATGTCAGCGTCTCGGCATCGTCGAGCGCTCTGACTTCCGCCATGAAGCCGGCCAGCAGATCGAGCACCCGGTCGGTCTCGGCAACGAACGTGCGCAGTTCCTGCCGCCAGTCTCGTCCTTGCTGCGGAACATCCCGCTCGAGGAGCGCCCGTTCGGCCCGGCTCACCTGATCGGCAGGCGGCAGATAGCAGAGGGTCAGGTGATAGCGGCTCTCGAAATGCTCGGCGCGCCGTCCATCGAAATGGGCCCGGCGTTCCTCATCGACCAGCCATGATGCTGCATCGGGAAAGTCGCTTGCAGGATAGCCCAGCGCCTGCAGGCGCTCGGCATCGAAGAACAGCGCCCAGCCCGAGCCCAGTCGCCGCAGCGCATTATTGGCTCGCGCGCAGACCGAGACGAGTTCGGCTTCGGTCGCGCTTTCAAGATCGGGACCACGAAAGCGCAGGGTCCGCTGAAAACTGCCATCCTTGTTGAGCACCACGCCCGGAGCAACCAGTGCGGCCCAGGGCAGATGATCGGCAAGCCGGTCGGCGGTCCCGCGATATTCCTTCAGGTTCAGCATGAGAGATAGGCCTTCTGCCGGAGGTGGCGAGCAAGGACGGTGGCGAAATCGGGATCGCGTTTGGCAGCAAACACCGCGAGGCTGTGCCCGGCGAGCCAGAGCAGAAGCCCCGCGATCCACTGCTGAAGTCCCAGCCCCATCGCGGCGGCTAGCGTTCCGTTGAGTATCGCGATGCCGCGCGGCGCTCCGCCCAACAGGATCGGTTCGGTAAGCGCGCGGTGCAACGGGACCTCGAAGCCGTCGACCTGCCCTGCTGCCGCGATGGAGCCGGCACCGACCATCAGACCAGCGCTCCGCCGCCGAAGCTGAAGAAGGACAGGAAGAAAGAACTGGCTGCGAAGGCGATCGAGAGGCCGAAGACGATCTGGATCAGCTTGCGAAAGCCGCCCGATGTCTCACCAAAGGCCAGCGCCAGTCCGGTCGTGATAATGATGATGACCGCGACGATCTTGGCGACAGGACCCTGAACGGATTCAAGAATCTGCTGGAGTGGTTCTTCCCACGGCATGCCGGAACCCGAGGCCATGGCTAAGGTGGGGAAGACGAGAGCCGCCGCGGCTATGAGCAGCGGGTTCGGCAGATGGGGGATGACCGATGGATAGCGGACGTGCATGATTTCAATCTCCTGTGCTGTGAGGAATGGCGAGGTCGGTGACGGCAAAATCGCCGTCGGCATCGAGCCCGCTGACCTCGGCCACGGTCTCGATCCTGCGGCCGGTGCCCCGGCCGGAAATGAACACGACAATGTCGATGGCCTCGGCAATCAGCCGGCGTGGAACGGTGACCACGCATTCGGCGACGAGCTGCTCGATCCGATAGAGCGCGGAACGCGCGGAATTGGCGTGGACCGTGGCGATCCCGCCCGGATGCCCGGTGTTCCACGCCTTGAGCATGTCGAGCGCTTCGCCGCCGCGCACTTCGCCGACGATGATACGATCGGGCCGCAGCCGCAGGGTCGAACGGACCAGATCGGCCATGGTGACGACGCCCGGCCTGGTCCGCAGCGCTACGGTATCGGCCGCGGCGCTTTGCAGTTCGCGTGTGTCCTCGATCAGAATGACCCGCTCATCGAGCGTTGCCATCTCGTTCAGCAGCGCGTTGGCGAGCGTCGTCTTGCCCGATGAGGTGCTGCCGGCAACGAGGATGTTCTTGCGCTCGACTACCGCCATGGAGAGCGCCAGCGCGACTTCGGCGCGCATGATGCCATCCGCGACATAGTCGATCAGCCTGTGGATGCGGGCCGCCGGTTTGCGGATCGAAAAGCACGGCGCACTGGCAACTGGTGGCAGCAGGCCCTCGAAGCGTTCACCGCCTTCAGGCAGTTCCGCGCTCACGATAGGCGCGCCGGCATGGACTTCCGTACGAACATGGCTGGCAACCAGACGGATGATGCGTTCGGCTTCCGCCGGCTCCACCCGCAATTCCGTATCGACGCGGCCTTCGCCCAGCAGGTCGAGCCGGAGCGAACCATCGGGGTTGACCATGATCTCGATGACGCGGGGATCGCCAAGTGCGGCCGCAATCGCCGGGCCCATGGCGGTGCGCAGCATGGCGCGACGGCGGCCCTCCGCCTGACTGTTGACGCCGTTCATTGTCCGGCCTCGTCGGAAGCCGCAACACCAATGGAACGGCCTGTCGCCAACTGCCGGCCGACCTGATCGACGAACCGGCGAAAGCGCTCCCGACCTATCGCCTGCGCCGCCTTGTCTCCCTCGGGAAGCGGCGCGGTAACGGTGAGCTGGTAGCGCACGAACAGCGAGAGCGTTTCGAGCAGCACAAGGCTGTCGCGCTCTATCCGACCGAGCTGTGTGCTCATCCGGTCGAGCCGGACTTTCAGAAGATCGTCGACTTGGCGGGTGGCGCGCCGGTTGAGATAGTCGCGAAGCGCATCTGCAACGATGGCTGACTTGGATGTGCCCGGCTTCGAACCCAAGCGTTCCAGCTGGGCCGTCAGTTCGTCGTCGAGATAGAGGTGATGGCGGGGTTTCACAGGCGGCCCTCCCCTCAGAAGCTCGGCAGCAGATCGTCACCACGATCGGCTTCATTCATCGCATGGGCTCGCTGGACAGCGCCGAGACCCCGCAGGCGGTCCATGGCCTGTCGGTCCGCGCCCGCATCGCTGTCATCCTCGATGCCGGGGATCATGTCCGCGCCAGGTTCAGTGACTGGCTCGGGCCGTTCTTCGGCAAGGCCGGGATGGCGCTGCTGTTGCAGGCCGCCTTCGGCTTCCTCATCGAAAGACGCGCCTTCCTGATCAGCGGTCGCTACCAGCCCTTCATGCAGACCGCGCACCTCGCTGCCCCAGTCATCGGGCCGCGGGCTAGGGCGATCGGCGTAGACGCCATCATCAGGACCAAGGCTGGGTGGCGGAAGGACGCGGGCAGTGAAATTGGCGTCTTCAAAGTAGCGAAGCTTTTTCGCGCGGATCGGCGCGAGGCCCGAGACGAGCACCAATTCATCTGCCGGCGGCAACTGCATCACCTCGCCCGGCGTCAACAGCGGACGGGCGGTTTCCTGCCGCGACACCATGACATGGCTGAGCCAGGGTGCAAGCCGGTGCCCGGCATAATTGCGCTGCGCACGCAGTTCGGTCGCTGTGCCCAGTGCGTCGCTGATCCGCTTCGCGGTTCTCTCGTCGTTCGAGGAAAAGGCGATGCGAACATGGCAATTATCGAGGATGGCGTTGTTTTCGCCATAGGCCTTCGAGATCTGGTTGAGGCTCTGGGCGATCAGGTACGCGCGGATGCCATAGCCCGCCATGAAGGCCAGTGCGGTCTCGAAAAAGTCGAGCCGTCCGAGTGCCGGAAATTCATCCAGCATCATCAGGAGCTGATGCTTGCGGCTCTTGTGCGGATCGCCCTCCAAGCGCTCGGTCAGGCGGCGCCCAATCTGGTTGAGGACCAGGCGCACCAGCGGCTTGGTCCGCGAAATATCGGACGGTGGAATGACCAGATATAGCGAGACCGGATGGGCCGCATCGACGAGGTCGCTGATCCGCCAGTCGCAAGCCGCCGTGTTGCGCGCCACGATCGGATCCCGGTACAGACCAAGGAACGACATGGCGGTTGAAAGGACGCCGCTGCGTTCGTTTTCCGACTTGTTCAGCACCTCGCGCGCCGCGCTGGCAACCACCGGATGGACCTGAGGCTGTTCCTTCGTCCCCAGATGGTTCGTGGCCATCATCCGCCGCAGCGTATGCGCGAACGAACGCTGGGGATCGGACAGGAAGGTCGCTACCCGGGCAAGGGTCTTTTCTTCCTCGGCATAGAGAACGTGAAGGATCGCGCCGACGAGTAGCGAATGCGAGGTCTTTTCCCAATGCGAGCGGCGTTCGAGCGCGCCTTCGGGATCAACGAGAATATCGGCGATGTTCTGGACATCGCGCACTTCGTCCGGGCCTTTGCGGACCTCGAGCAGCGGATTGTAACGCGCCGAGCGCGGATCGGTCGGATTGAACAGCAGGCAATGCGAAAAGCGCGAACGCCATCCGGCCGTTAGCTGCCAGTTCTCACCCTTGATGTCGTGAACTACAGTGCTGCCGGTCCATGACAGCAGCGATGGCACCACCAGTCCGACGCCCTTGCCTGATCGGGTCGGTGCGAAGGCCATGACATGTTCGGGCCCATCATGGCGCAGATAATCGCCTCGGTAGCGACCTAGAAACACGCCTGCATCGCGGAACAACCCAGCCTTGCCGATCTCGCCACGCGATGCCCAACGGGACGACCCATAGGTGGTGACATGCCGGTTTTGCCGGGCCCGCCAGAGCGAACCGGCTATCGCAGAAGCGCAACCGAGGAAGCCACTGGCCCCGGCCAGCATGCCGGCCTTGTCGAAGACTTCCGGTGCATATGCTTCATAGTGATACCACCATGTAAAGAGCTGCCACGGCCGATAGACCGGATATCCGAACGCCATCGCCCAAGGCTGCCCGAGCTGAGCCTGATGGCCAAGCATGGCGGCCGCCCATTGGGTCGCGGCCCAAACGCCGAGAATGACGATAGCAAAAACGACGAAAATCTGGCCGACAAGCAGCTTGGTGGGGGTCATGATCCAGGCTCCGACTCGCAGGCCGCAATAGGCGGCGCGAACGAAGCCGAAACTGGATCAGGTCAGGTGATCAGCGTGATACCCGCAACCATCCTTGATGGTCCCTTCCCTCCCCGGTCTTCGGGTTGATCTCGTTCTCGAGCGACATAATGTTCACCTTAGCCCGTCTCAGCTGCCCAATGGCATTTCTTGTACTTTTTGCCGCTTCCACAGTGACAGAGATCGTTGCGGCCAAGCTTTGGACCGACCCTCGCGGCTGGCGCCGGCCGCGTGGGTTTCCCCAGGTCAGCCGCCATCCGCGCAACCTTGCTGTCATATTTCCATGGAAATGAGATCTTCTCGCCAAACCTGATCGCGCCGGTTCTGGGGTCGAGGCATAGGCCGAACCACTCCGGCGCTTTCTGGGTATATTTCCGCAGCGTCATATGCGCGAGAAGGCGAGGTTCAGCCTCGGTGCGCGGTCTGAAATTTGCGTGGATCGTCAGCCCTGCATGGGCAAAGCCGAGTGTGAAATCGGATGATCCTTTCATCCGCGCGGACTGTAGAACTCCATCCACGCCGGCGGCGAGCTCTTTCATTGAGTTCCCGCTCAGCTGGTACATCAGCATGACCAGATCGATCATCGGTCCGAATGGTTCGGCTTCGATCGCCTTGATCAGAGCGTCGATCCGCCGGCCTTTGATAGCTGTTAGGATGCCATCCGGGGTCTTCTTCCCCGGCAAGCCGGCGCGGCGAGCGCCCATCGCAATCTCTAGGTCTGCCGCGAAATCGTCCTCCAGCGCGACGAAGTCGTACTCGTCGTCGAGCCACAGATTGTACTTGATATGGTACGCCAGAAGCGTGATCTCGTGATGGATCGAAACTTTGGAACCAAATAGTGACCGCAGCTCCAAGTAGCTGAGAAAACGAAGTGGTCGGTTCAGTATTTCTGTCATCACGTCGAGCGTGAAAACGTCGATGACCAGCGGCGGCAGCACGGCGGGCACAACCCGCGGTACAAGGAATTGGCCTGTCTGAAACGCAAGGGCCGGATAATGGTCGGCGACCAGGCAGATCGGGAAAATCTGCGTCAGATTGTCCGGAACCTCTACTACCGTTCCGTCGGGAGTGCTGAAACGTAGCGATGAATCGCGGAGCGCCGCAGAGCAGTCCATCGCCTGATCGTATGAGTCCTGGATTGCTGCCTTAAAATCGCCTTTGAGCTGGAGGTCGTTTCCGCGCCGCGACTCCATCGTGAGGCGCTTCGACTTAGCCTGCAGCACGACAGCGCGATCGCCGAACAGCACGAGTACATCGATTTCGGCTAGCCGGTCGCCCTTTGCCCTATCGATGTTGACGCCCTGATACACGCGCGCAGGGCCGAACACCTTGCTCAGCCGCCGGAGCGCGAACGTCTCAGTATATTGGCCGCGATGCTTCAGCGCGGTCGACGCGTATTTCCTATCGGCTCCGAGCCAGTAGAATGGAGACTCATAGAGAGCGTCTGCCAGCGCGTTAAAATGAAAGAGGATGAAGCGGTCCTCACCCACCTGGATTATCGGCGTCGCCGTTGCCGCATTGAAGTCGTGGAGCGATTTGAAACCGAGGTTCCCTTGACCACGCCTCAGCGCGAAGGCCTCGATGCTTGCCTTGATCCTTTCCTGCGATATTTCGAGGCGGGGTTCGAGCTCTGTCGCGGTGAAAGTAAAGGCTGGAAGAAACCGTGGATCGCCGACGGGGGCAGGCCCTGTATGAACAACGTCGGCGACTTTTTCCGCGTGAAGATCACCTATCGACTTCGCGACCGTGATCATGTCACTGATCGACGCGCCCTTGTGCTCGATCAGCCACGTGTCGTCAGCTGCATATTTCTCGCCGGCGAAGTCGCAATTCTGCACGGAGAAGGCCGCCTCGCCGCCATAAAAAATCGGTTCCCGCATCGCGTCGGCTGACGTCCACGGATTGCGCAGCTCGCCGTTCGCCATAGCCTCGCCGAACGCTTCGCTCCACGGCATTGTCATGCTCTGATGCAGCTCTTCGAGCAGTGCCTCCGCCTGGGCCGCAACACCCGCTGGATCCTCCGGCGGCAAAGCGTCATAATCTGGATTGGCGCGTGCCATGAGCCCGACCAGCGTGAACATCTCGGTTCGGATGAGACGCGACCGGGAATAGAGATGCTGCATGTCCTCTGCGCGCATCTCGTCCTTGTACCAGGTGAAATTGTCGCGTGCGCAGAAGTAGGCGATGATGTGGGCGAACCCTGGCGTTGCCGCCAGCGAAGCCAAATCTCCGAAAATCTCCTTCTCTCGCCTCGGCATCACCATTCCGCTTTCCCCGGATCGCGCCCTCCCATGCGCAAAGCGTTCATCAATAAGCACAGCCTTTCCTACAGAAGCAATGACTTACCCCAGGGCACTTATTAAGGTCTTGGCAGCAGACAAGTGAGGAAATAGGCGATGCAGTTCGAGACAAGCCGAAGTGAGCAGGAGATTTTCCAGGATCTCGAACGGCTCTGCGCCTCGCCAGGTTATATCCATGTTCTCGCGGCGCTCTCGTTTCGTGACAATTTTGTAAGCTATCCCGGCGAACTGACAGGCGACGCAATTGAGGCCTCCTATGTCGAGGGCCGCACCGTGCGGACCGAATTCTCGACCCTGCTGGGACTCATGCTCAAGAGTCCGATCGATTTCGCAAAGCCACCGTCTGCTGAAATCCAGCGCCTCATCGATCGAACTTCAGAGCTGCTCGAGGAACTTCATGCGGCATTTAACATGCCGATGATGGCGGCATTGCTGCGTGGCTTCGAAGAGGCCAAGGCAGGCATTCCGGCGGAAAGGGCAACACCCTTTCTCCGCGGCGATGTCCTTCGTGAGCCGATCTTTTACGGTGGAGAGTCTGCTTACACGTTCCAGTATCGCGAGTTCGCCGCGCGGCGTTATGTGTCCGACGACGCGTGGCTGATCGCGAACAAGGGGTTTCGGATCGGAGACGCCGTCGCCGTGGCGCGGGCTCTGAGCCACCTCGGCAACGAGCGGTTGAACGACGTGCTGGACGGCCTCCGGTCGATCCCGCCCGAAAGCTGGACACTCTTGCCGGGCTTTAGCTTTTCAGCTGAGGAGATCGCTACTGCCGCCGAGCGGCCAGTGAACACGACCGAAGCCGTTCTGCGCGCATTTACAGCGCCATCAACGTCGTCCAACCAGGACTTCCAGACGATCGGGGACTTCAATCTCATTAACGCCTGCCCGATCATCCGCTCTCCCGACGGCCTCTACATATCGCTGCAGGGCTACGGCTTGGTCGAGGCGCTTTACGATGCGCCGTTCTACTGGATGGCTGCTGACAAATCCTATCGGAGTGCGGCCTTCAAACATCGCGGCGACTTCACTGAGGCACTTGCCGCTGAGCGGCTCGCAGACGTGTTTGGCCAGACGAACGTCCATCGCGGCGTAAATGTCGTTCGCGGCCGCGAACGTGTTAGCGAGATCGACATCCTTGTCTTGTTCGCCGATCGGGCCATCGTCGTTCAGTGCAAGTCAAAGAAGCTGACCCTTGAGGCGCGCAAGGGCAATGACAACCAGATCCAAGACGATTTCAAGAAAGCAATCCAAGATGCTTACGACCAAGCGCGCGTCTGCAGTCTTTCGCTCAATGATCCGGCCCTGCGCTTTGTAAAGAGCGACGGGGCCGAGGTCGCCGTTCCCCAGTTGAAGGAAATCTATCCCTTCTGCGTCGTCTCCGATCATTATCCAGCGCTGGGAGCGCAGGTCCGACAGTTCCTGACATTCGAAAGCGATGACCGCATCAAGGCGCCGCTTGTGGGTGACGTCTTTCTAATCGATGTGATTGCCGAAATGCTCGCGAGCCCGCTCCGCTTTTTGAGCTACGTTAACCGGCGAGTGGGTTATTCTGGCCGTCTCAGTATAATGAGCGAACTCACGATATTGGCCTATCATCTCCAGAATAATCTCTGGCTTGATGAGGGAATGGATCTCGTTACGCTGACGGAAGACTTTTCGCATCCGCTAGATGCAGCAATGACGGTGCGGCGGGAGGGGCTTCCCGGCCCACGGACCCCCGCAGGGATTTTGACGCGCTTTGAGGGGACACACCTCGGCAGATTGCTGACAAATATCGAGCACGAAGCTGTCAATCGGCGTCCAATCGGTACCCCCAATCGGCGCGCAAAAGGGACC